>CAYXBO010000177.1:0-2935 GCA_964463195.1 uncultured Christensenellaceae bacterium
CTCCGACAAAATAGAAGAGGCGGAAAAGGAAATTTCCCGTCAGAAGAGAAGACTTGAGGAAACTTCTTTGGAAATGAAGGCGTTGAACGACAGCCTTGAGCAGGGCACGAAGGTTTTCGCGGCGCTCTCGCAGAAGAGAAAGGTTATGAAAGCCAAGCTTCAGAACGACGCCCGTCCCGTTATGGTTGAACTCAAGCAGCTTGAAAAAGCCGTTGCGCCCGAAGCGTTCGCCATTTACTCCGCAGTCAGAAAGAAGAGCGGACTTCCTGCCGTTGTGGAGCTTATGGAAGGGTCCTGCACCGGTTGCGGTATGGATATTTCCATAGAAACCAAAGATTTGAAACCCGGCGAGGCGACCGAGTGTCCTAACTGCGGTCGTATAGTTTATAAAGCATAGAGTTATAAGGAGTTGCAATATGTCGCGCTATACTAAGGACGATATACTGAGAATGGCCAAAGAAGACGGAATTGAGTTCGTCCGTTTACAATTTTCCGATATTTTCGGACAGATGAAGAACGTTACGATAACCCCGTCTCAGCTCGAAAAGGCCTTGGACAATAAATGCATGTTCGACGGTTCTTCTATAGAAGGCTTCGTCCGTATAGAGGAATCGGATATGTATCTTTATCCCGATTACGATACCTATTGTCTTTACGTATGCGACCATCAGCCGACGGCTCGCTTGATTTGCGACGTTTACCGTCCCGACGGACGTCCTTTCGAGGGTGACCCGCGTTACATTCTGAAAAAGGTTTTGAAAGAGGCCGAGGAAATGGGATATACCGTAAACTGCGGACCCGAATGCGAGTTCTTCCTGTTCGATAACGACCAGAACGGCAATCTCGGGTTGTCTACCGGAGACAAAGGCGGTTATTTCGACATGTCTCCCATGGGTCAGGGCGGCGCGTGCAGAAGGGATATTACGCTTGCACTGGAGAAGATGGATTTCGATATCGAAACCTCTCACCACGAAAACGCCCCCGCGCAGCACGAAATCGATTTCAAATATTCCGACGCGCTTAAAGCTGCGGACAGAATTATGACCTTCAAAATGGTTGTTAAAGCCGTTGCGTTAAAGAGAAATCTCCATGCTACGTTTATGCCTAAGCCGAAGTTCGGAGTTGCGGGAAGCGGTATGCATATAAACATTTCCTTAAGTAACAACGCCACGGGCGAGAACGTTTTCTTCGACGACGCTGATAAAAACGGTCTCAGCGAAATGGCGTATAGCTTTATTGCGGGAGTTATGGAGCATATCAACGGAATTACCGCAGTCACCAATCCGCTGGTAAACAGCTATAAGAGACTGCTTCCCGAATACGAAGCACCGGTATATATCGCGTGGAGCGCGAAGAACCGTTCTCCTCTGATAAGGGTTCCCGCCGCTCGCGGAAAATCAACGAGAGTGGAGCTCAGAAGCCCCGACCCGTCCTGCAATCCTTATCTTGCGCTGGCTGTGGTAATCGCAGCAGGTCTTGACGGAATTAAACGCGGCTTGAAGGCTCCTGAGGGAGTTGACCAAAACCTGTTCGCAATGACGGAAAAGGAACGCGCGAAGCTGAAGATAAAGAGCCTTCCTATGACCCTTTTCGAGGCAATAGAGGCGTTTGCGAAATCCGAGCTATCCAAAAAGGTTCTCGGGGAGCATTTATATTCCAAATATCTTGCCGCAAAACGCCACGAGTGGGAAGAATACCGCTTGCAGGTAACTCCTTGGGAAATAGAGAATTATCTCGGCAAGTATTAGAATATAATTAAAACGAGGTACGAAAGACTACAAAACGATAATGGAGGTCTTTCGTGCGGTTTTTCAAAATGAACGGACTGGGAAACGATTACGTGTTTTTCCATTCCGAAAACGGTACTTTCAATCCCTCACCGGAGACGATTGTCAGGATTTGTGACAGACATCGGTCGGTAGGCGGCGACGGAATAGTTATTCTCGAACGGTCTCAGGTTGCCGATATAAGAATGAAAATATATAACAGCGACGGCTCGCGCGCCGAGATGTGCGGAAACGCATTGAGGTGTACTTCCAGATATATGCGCGACGAGGGGCTGTGCGGCGATTGCGTGACAGTCGAGACGGATGCGGGAATAAAAAATGCCGTGTTTACGGTGTCGGACGGACGTGTCGTTGCAGTCGAAGCGGAAATAGGCGAAGGTCGGTACTTATCTAAATCGGAGCTTGAATATAACGGAGATATTGTAGTAGCTCACAACTTAAGCGTCGGCAATCCTCACGCCGTTGTGTTCGGAAGAAAGCTGGATGAAGTATACGAGCTTGGCAGGTTTATCTCCGAGCATCCTATTTATCCGCACAGAACGAACGTCGAGCTTGCCGAAATACGCAACAGACGGACGGTAAGAGTGAGGGTTTACGAACGGGGAGCAGGAGTTACTCTTGCTTGCGGAACGGGAGCCGCGGCGACTGCGTATTGCGCAATGCTGTGCGGCGGACTGGATAACGAAGCCGAGGTCGTTCTTGACGGCGGGACTTTGACGGTAACGCTTAAGGACGGACGGCTGTTTATAAAGGGCGGAGCCGAATACAATTTTTTTGGAGATATAACCATCTGAGAGGTGCGTATGATAAAACTTAACAAGCATTATGATAACCTTATTGAAAACTATCTTTTTGCAGAAGTTGCCAACAGGACGTCTGCATTCCAGAAAGCTAATCCCGACGCTAAAGTTATAAAGCTCGGCATCGGCGACGTGACGGAGCCTATATGTCCTGCGGTTGTCGAGGCGCTGAAGCTCGCCGCCGACGAAATAGGAACCCGCGAAGGCTTTAAAGGATATGGACCTTACGAGGGTTACGAATTCTTACGCGAGGCAATAAGCGGCTATTACCGCGGAATGGGCGTGGAAGTCGGTGCGGATGAAATTTTCGTATCTGACGGCGCGAAAAGCGACACCGCCAATTTTCAG
>CAYXBO010000178.1:0-2930 GCA_964463195.1 uncultured Christensenellaceae bacterium
GGCGGACTGCACCGGAGCTGTTTGCTCTTGCGGCGACCTTCAGAATGAGCGGCAGATACAATGCGCCTTTTTCCGTCATATTGGGAAATCTCAAGAGCTCGTTCGGGTCTGCCTGCAAAACGCCTTTTAAGGAACCGAAGGAATCGACAAGACTGTGCGCAAGCGGATTGACGTCCTTTCTCGGAATATGCGGAAACAGCAAAAGCTCGATAAGCTCATGGTCTTCCAATACGTCGATATTAAAGTTTTCAACCTTTTTCCTGACTCTTGCTCTATGACCTTCCGCCATAAATCCTTCCTTGTAAACATCCTTTTTTTAAGGACAGACTACTATATAAAATAGTTTAACATAATAAACGGTAATAGTGTATAATAAATAAGCAATAATTTTAACGGAGAGTATTATGAAATTCGATTACGACGCATCTTTGGAGTTTTTAAGAGAACTTATGAGGATAGATTGCACCGAAGGCAAGGCAACCGAAGGCAACCCCTTCGGCGAAAACCTGACCCGCGCGTTGCACCTTGTTCTTCAGAAAATGCAGGAGCTCGGCTTTGACACCGAAAACCTCGACAACTATTGCGGAACGGCAACCTACGGAGAAGGCGAGCTTTTCGACGTTCTGGGTCACCTCGACACCGTCCCGGTCGGCGACGGGTGGGACTTCGACCCGTTCGGAGCGGTTATATCGGACGGCAAGCTTTACGGCCGTGGAGCGCTGGACGACAAGGGTCCGATGATTGCGGCGGTCGCCGCTGCGGCAAGGCTTATAGACGAGGGCTTAAAGCCCAAAAAGAAGCTCCGCTTTATTTTCGGTCTCAACGAGGAAACCGGTTGGAAATGCATGAAGCACTTCGAGAAGACCCACCGATTCGCCCCATTAGGCTTTTCACCTGACGGAGACTTTCCGGTAATCAACGCCGAAAAGGGAATGTTCTGCTACAACATAGACCTCAAAAAGCCGGACAACCTTCTCCGCTTAAGTTCCGGAGAGAGAGCCAACATCGTCCCCGCTACGGCTTCCGCAACCGTGCTTTCAGACGGAGCGGAAAAGGAATATACCGCAACCGGAAAGGCCGCTCACGCCTCTCATCCGGAGCTCGGTGAAAGCGCCCTGATAAAGCTGCTTCTCTCCATGGACGAGGTTCCGGAGCTCAAACGGATAGGCGAGCTGTTCAGAGAATCCGACGGAAGCACGGCGGGGCTGAACATGCGGGACGAACAGTCCGGAGCGCTCACCTTAAACCTCGGAACGGCGAAAATTATCGGCGACGTGGTAAGGTTTGAACTTGACATCAGGTGTCCCGTAACTATAAGTAAGGATACCGTAACTGCAGTTTTGCAGAAAATCGACGGCTTCCGCGCCAGTCTTTTCTATTATCACGAGCCGCTGTATATAAGACCCGACCACCCCTTCGTTTCCACCCTTCTTTCCGCGTACGAAAAAGTTACCGGCAAAAAATCCGAGCCTATTGCCATAGGAGGCGGAACGTTTGCAAGGCTTCTGCCTCTCGGCTGCGCGTTCGGACCCGCGCTCCCCGACGTAGAATGTCCCATTCATCAGGCTAACGAGTGCGTTTCGCTTGACCATTATAAGTTAATGTGCGATATTTATTACGAAGCACTCAGAACACTGTGCTTTGAATAAACCCTGGGCAATATCGGAGATTGTAGAATGCAAGAGAAAAAACTTAAAGTCGTCGTTTTGGGAGATTCCATTCTCGGAGGAATAGTTCTCGATAAAACAACCGGACGTTACGAGAGCGTTTCTCCTCAGAACGTGAAGATAGTCGAGAACAAGGCGAACGTCGTCGTCGACAACCGCTCCGTTTTCGGAATGACCTCCAAAAAGGCGTACGCCAGAAAGCTCCACATGAAAGGTATCGGCGAAGGCGCGGAACGCGCCGACATAGAGCTTATAGCCCTGGGCGGCAACGATTGCGACTTCAACTGGCAGGAGGTCGCAGTTGCCCCTAAGGGCGCCGTTCACTCGCCGAGACAGGAGCCGGAGTCCTTCAAAAAAACCATGCAAAGTATGATTGACGATTTGAAAGCCGAAAAGGTTCTGCCCGCTCTCATGACGCTTACTCCCCTCTCTGCCGAAAGGTTCTTCACCTGGATAACCAAGGACGGCGGCGAAGCGGAAATTTTTTCTTTTCTTAAAAACGTGCAAACTCTTTACATATGGCAGGAATATTATTCCATTCTAATAAGAGAACTCGCTCAGGAAAACAACCTTCCCCTGGTCGACGCGCGTAAGGCCTTCCTTAAAACCAAAGACCTCGAAAGCTATCTCTGCGACGACGGCATTCACCTCAACGAAAAAGGACACGACTTAATAGTCGACGTCTGTATAGAAACCCTCGATAAATTCGACAGAAGCGCCCTTCTCAGTTAACAGCTATGAAAATTCTTTTCGTCTGCTCCAGCAACGTCTGCCGTAGCCCTTATTGCGAATTCCATTTTAAGAAAATTGTCGGAAACGACCCCGTTCTTTCGGATAAAATAGAATGGGTTAAGTCCGCAGCCGTTTTAAACCGCTGTAAGAAAATACACGGTATGGCGCGTAACGCACTTCTCACGGAGGGTTTTTCCGAAACCGATATCGATTCCCACGTCCCCGCACTCCAAAAGGACGAACCGTTCAGGTTCGAGGAAGCCGATATCATAGTCGGAATGACCAAAAGCCACCGCTTCTTCTTAAAGAAAATATGGCGGCATAAGTACGTAAACCTATCCGAAGCCGCAGGACATAAGTATATTGCCGTTCCCGACCCTTGGCTTATCCGCGATATCGGTAAGTATCGGGACAGAATGTCCGTTATTTTGCAGTATCTTCAGGAATTCGCGGAGAAGTTGAAAGAAGAATAAATGTGTTCTTTTTTCTGCGAAGAAAATACACCAATCACTTGTAAATCCAAACACGCTT
>CAYXBO010000179.1:0-2920 GCA_964463195.1 uncultured Christensenellaceae bacterium
GTGCTTTTTTACAGATATTCACCACGTATACGTCGAGAGCTACCAGCCAAACGGCGACCGCCGAGACGATAATGAGCCACGACCAGCGCCAGCCGCCGGTTGCGAAAGAGGTAATAAGGTATCCGAGAATTATCAGAGCATACCAGGCGAACGTCCAGACGGCGACAGTTTTAAGCACCTGAATAAAGGTTCTTCTGCCGTTTTTCTCGAGAGTGCGGAGAGTTTCGCGGTAATCTCCCGCCTCGTCCACGCATTTTGCGAAAATCTCGTCCTCGGAAAGCCCGCTGTCTCTTAAAGCCTCGGCTTTGTCCATAAACGTACCGAGCAGCTCCTCGTAAAGGTCGTCCACTTCTGCAGTGCGCGGATAACGCGCAAAATCCTTGTCGAGATAAGTCTTAAACCTTTCTAACATTACTCTCCCCCTTCCGTCTTTCCGGTAATAAGGTTGTTAAGTATACGCATGATAGTGCTCCACTCCTTAAGATTTTCTTCGAGAACGGTTCTTCCTTTATCGGTGATGCTGTAATATCTTCTTCTTGCGCCGCCTACGCCGTCGCCCCAATAGGTGGCGAGTAAGCCGTCGTATTCCATTCTTCTGAAAGCCGTATAAATGGTAGCGTCTTTGACTTCTAGAAGTCCTTCCCCGAGCTCGGTTATCTGTCTGGTTATTTCATAGCCGTAACTGTCGCCCTCGGAAAGAATGCGAAGAATAATCGTCTCGGTATGACCTCTTAAAATGTCGCCGCTTATTGCCATGGTAAAAATTTCCTTATTTATTTATCTTATCATATAAATCCGCATTTTGCAATACCGTAGGTCTTCCGTTTTTCACGGTAAGCTCGGAGCGGTAAACTCCGACCACTGCGGGCGGAGGCGTATTCGCCTTTGCGACCATATCCGCTTCTTTGATTTCGCCGTATTTTTTACGGAGAGTGGAGACGACGGTCGGCGAGGTGTAGGACAGAAGACCGGGGAGAACCAGCATAACCAGCAGATAGGAAATAAAGCCCCCTCTCGCGAGAAGTCCGGTCATCTGTTTGACAATCATATTGGCGCTGACGAAATAGACAGCCATGCAAACGGATATTATAATGCTTGCGGAAATGGTTATGGCAAACATGGATTTTTTCGCTGCGTCCTGCGCCGCCCTCTTTCTGTCGCCGAGAAGTTGCACGTAGCTTTCCCTGTATCTTGTGCTCATAAGGATAGCGTAATCGACGGTACAGCCAAGCTGAACGCTTGAAATAAGAATATAAACCATAAAATTGAGCGGCTGCCCGATGAGAACGCTTACGGTGAGATTCAACCATATGCCGAGCTCTATAAGAGCGACCAGCATAACCGACTGCTTTACGTTAAGAAGCAGCAACAGGAGAACGGCGAGAATAATCGCGATAGACACGCCCGACACGATAAGGAAGTCGGTGGGCGTAATGCCCGCCATATCGGTAACCCCCGTCAGCATACCCATTGTATAATAGCCGTCGAAGTATTTCGCGGTAACCTCGCTTGCGCGGTTATAGGTTGCCCTCGAAGCCATGTCCTCGGAGCCGCCCAGAATAGTCAAGGTATACATGGTATAGTTGACTTTGTTTCCGTTTTCGTCCTCTGCTTCGCCGAAGAAGGAACCGAGATAATCCTCAGTCATTGCGGACAAGGCGGGGTTCTTCAGAAGAGAATCCACTATCTGAGGGTCGAGGTCGATTATGGAAAACGCCGACACGACCGAGCCTATCTTTTCGTCTTCGCGGAGCTCGTTTATAAAATCCTTATGGCTCTGCCCGTCCTTCGGAACGATAGGCACGCAAATAATCATCTGATTATAGAGCTCGTTGGCGACAAGCTCGTGTTTCGTGGGCTCGTCGGGCATCGGGAAAATCTGAAAATAGGAATAATCCACGAAGTTCTGCAAAACGAACACGGGAAGTATCAGAAAAGCGGCAAGCCCCACGAAAAATTTTCTTCCGGACACAACGGCTTTCGAGGTGCGGCTGAAGCTGAGGTTCAATTTCGGGTGGCGGCACTTTTCGGAAACCCTGTCCAGAACGACGGTCAGCGTGGGCTGAAGAATTATTACGCAGATAAGCGAGGTAATAACCGCTTTGACGAGCACCTTTCCGAGGTCTGCGCCCAACGTAAACTGCATGAAAAACAGCGCGAGAAATCCGCCTACCGTCGTTAAGCACGACGCGAGAATGGAAGACGTAACGTCGGAGGTCGCCTCCGCCGCGGCTTCCGTGAGCCCCATGTTGTTATTCCGTTTTTCCTTATACAGATGCAGGAAGAAGATGGCGTAGTCCATGGTTACGGCGAGCTGAAGGACGGAAGACAAAGCAAAGCTTATAATGCTCACGTCTTTAAAGAGGAAGTTCGTCCCCATGGAAACGATAATCGACACGCCGAGGGTCAGCATAAGAACTATCGGGTCGATAAAGGAATCCGTTGTGACAATCAGAATAATTATGACGGCAAGCAAGGCGAAAACGAGATACAGCGGAACTTCCTTTAAAGTTCCGTTGAAAATCTGCTCGGCGGTATTGGTCATACCGGTTGCAACGACTTCCCTTCCCGTTTCGGAAAACATTTCCTTTACTTCGGTTAAGAGATTGCGGGCTTCCGTGGTCGACGCCGAATAATCGAGCATGCCGAGCATAACGTAGCTGTATTTCCCGTGTGGATTATCGGGGTCGACGGGCTGCCTCAGAAACGCCGCAACCTCGCTGACGTCATACGACAGCTCCCCGCCCAGCATGTTTTTAATGGTGTTTGAAATAAAATCCTTGCCGTTATTTATGCCGTCCAGCATTTTTTCGGCTTCCTCGATGTCGCCGTACCACATAAACTGGGATACGCCCTCGAGACCTTTTACCTTTGCAACGATTTCGGCAAGCTCGGGGTCGTATTCGTCCCCCTCGACGAC
>CAYXBO010000180.1:0-2903 GCA_964463195.1 uncultured Christensenellaceae bacterium
TGAGGTTTTTGGAAGCCTCTTCGTACTTCACGCCGAAATTCTTTTCAAGTGTTCTTGCGATAAGTGCTTTAAGTTCTGTTTTGTCAATTTTCATCATTTAAGTTCCGGTCTCCTGTATCTGTAGATTTTTAGATGTTTTTATAAAGTGAAAGGTATTCTTTTGCCGACGCCGACCAGGAAGAATCCCTGTCCATACCGCTTTTAACGAGAATTTTCCAATTCTCCTTATCGTGATAACCGTGTATTGCGCGACGAACGGCGTCAAGCATGTCGTGTGCGTTATAGCTCTTGAAGGTGTAACCCGTACCCTCTTTGGTTTCGGGGTTGAAGGGAGCGACGGTATCCTTTAGACCGCCGGTTTCGCGTACAATCGGAACGCTGCCGTAGCGCATTGCGAGAAGCTGGGAAAGTCCGCAAGGCTCAAACCTCGACGGCATTAAGAACATATCGCTTCCGGCGTAAATTTTGCTGGCTAAATCCTGCGAAAAGCTGATGACCGCCGCAAGCTTCGTGGGGAAACGGCTCTGCAGCTCTCTGAGACGGGTTTCGTATTTCCAGTCGCCCGTGCCGAGAATAACCATCTGAACGTCCTCGTAGAGGATTTCTTCGATAACCGCCATAACGAGGTCGATACCCTTTTGGGTGGTAAGTCTAGTCACCATGGAAATCATCGGAACGTCTTTTACGGGAAGATTGAGAAGATACTGCAATCCCTCTTTGTTGGCGGCTTTGCCTTCGGGCTTCGCCGCGCTGTAATTTTTAAATAAGAACTTATCCTTAGCGGGGTCGTAAACCTTCATATCGATACCGTTCAGAATACCGTGGAGCTTGTAGCTTCTCTGGGAAAGGATGTTATGCAGTCCGTAGGAAAAATAAGGATGCATAATTTCCTGAGCGTAGGTTCTCGAAACGGTAGTCACTGCGTTGGAGGACTCGATACCCGCCTTTAACATATTGGCGTCGCCGTTGTATTCGACGATGTTTCTGAATTCCGGAGGAATACCGAAAACGTCGGATATGACGAACTTATCCATTCTTCCCTGAAACTCGATGTTATGTATGGTGATAACGGTTTTTATATTCTCGTACCCTCTTATCTGACGGTAGAAGCAGTCGAGCATAACGGGCAGAAGTCCGGTCTGCCAGTCGTTGCAGTGAATGACTTCCGGATAAAAGCCCATAAGCGGCATGATTTCCAGAACCGCCCTCGAGAAAAATGCAAACCTCTCGCCGTCGTCGAAGTGTCCGTAAAGACCGTTACGCTTAAAATAGTATTCGTTGTCGATAAAGAAATACTGTATTCCGTCAAGGGTAATGGTCAAAAGCCCCGCGTACTGTTTTCTCCAGCCGAGCGGCACGGTCACCGACCCTAAGAACTCCATCGTCGCGCGGAACTTCTGCGGAATATCCTGATAAAGAGGAAGAACGACCTTGACCTCAGCGCCCTCTTTTCTGAGAGCCGGAGGAAGAGCCGCCGCAACGTCGCCGAGCCCGCCGGTACGGATAAAAGGACCTGCTTCGCTTGTAACGAATAAAACTTTCATATTTACCTCCCGAATACGCGTACGGAAAAAAGTGCCCGACGCGCTAATACTAATATATTACTATAATAGAGACAGTAAATGCAATAAAAAAACGGGGTAAATTTGCAAAACGGTAAATTTAGAAATCGGGCGGTATATAAAGGTATTAAGCGCCGATTTTCTTGAGAAGAGTTTCCACGGAATAACTGCCCTCACGGTTTAAGCGTTTCAACTGCCATATCGTGGACGGGTCTCCTTTTTTAACCGTAGAAACGCCCTCGTTACAGGTAAGAAACATCTTGTAACCTTCCGTTTGGAGTACCGTTCTCGCTTCTTTGGAATACTTACCGAAAGGATAAGCAAAGACTTCGGAGCGAACACCCGTTACCTCTTCGTACTTGTCGTTGAGCTTTTTCGCGTCCTCTTTTAACGCCGCTTGGTATTCCTCGTCGCTTTCTCCCCACTTCTGAGCGATACCGAAACGCGGCTTATAGTTGTGCATATTCCAGGTATGATTGCCGAAGGTGACCAAGCCGGTGTTGTAAAGCTCGCCCACCTGACCCCAGGTAAGATGCGAATAATTGGGATTGCTGTCGTCGCCGTTGGTGCTGCTGTTTTCGGAAAATTTGCCGATAACGTTAAAGAGAGCCTTAACCCTATACTTTTCAAAAAGCGGCAAGCCGTAATACATATTGTTATAATGACCGTCGTCGAAGGTAATCATTATAGGCTTTTCGGGGAGCTCTCCCCGTCCTTCCGAATAGGCAATAACTTCCTCCGCGGAAACGAAAGTATACCCCGCGGAAATAATCGCGGAAACGTCCTCTTCGAGCTGCTTCTGCGACACGATATACCGCCCTGTTCTACTGTTTAAAATTGAATGATACATAAGAACGGGAAGCTTAACTTCTTTACTTTCCGAAGCAGCGGTGTTTCCGCAACACAAAAATAACGCCAATATTAAAATAACCACTGCCGACGCAGTTACTCTCAACGCTTTCACAAGGTTATTTTGTGAGATAATCGGAAAATTATAAAAGGAAATCAGGAATCTATTCCCAATAAAAAGTCTGCCGTAACGTCAAAAAATTTTACAATTCTTATTACTGTCGTCGCAACAGGTAAACACATTCCCGCCTCCCAAGCAGAAACGGCAGACTGACTAACGCCGAGTATTTCTGCAAATTCGGCTTGGCTTAGCTTTTTTTCTTTCCGCAATTGTTTTAAGTTTTGTGCAAAAGATGTATCTTTCATAATTCTTGCTCAATGATAGCAAGAAAATTTTCAGTTGTGTGCGTTTCTTAGTATGCTAAGATTCTTTATTCGTACTTTTTGTATCGCGACAAAAAGTACCAAAAAACGCTCCGCCCCCTCTTTTGC
>CAYXBO010000181.1:0-2892 GCA_964463195.1 uncultured Christensenellaceae bacterium
AGGTTTCCGTCAATCTGGAAGAATGCCGGCGGGTGATAGGCGAAGAGGTTGGGGTACACCGCGCGTTTCAGTAAGCCGTACAGATGCTTGGCGGCTCCACGCCCGTCGTGAAGCTTTGCGGCAAGTGCGGCAGCCCAGGCGGCGCTCCAGCCGATAGGACTTCTCGCCGCGCCCATTCTGTCCGCGAACAGTTTTCCGAAGCCTTCCAAGTCCTTTCCGCCTTTGAAATACCCGACGGTTGTTCCGGGGTATAATCCATAGAGGGGGGAGAAATGTCTGTGCCCTCTCTGAGCGCAGTCGAAGCCCTCTCCCCATTCCGAGAGACCGCGTTCGCCGTAGGAGTAGCCGAACAGCTTTTGTTGCGCTGCTTTAATTCTTTGCTTTAAATCCTCGTCGGCGCTGTATTTTAAGCAGTAACCGAAGCATTCGTCGATAATTCCCTTATCGAACGCCGAATTGCTTGCCGTGTCGGAATTCTGACCGTTATACGAGAACCACGCCTCGGGAGAGGTGGAGGGGCAGGAAACCAGTTTGCCGTCGCGCTCTATGAGATATCCCAGAATAAATTCGCAGGACTCTTCGGTTATCTTTAACATATCTCCCGAGAGCGCTCCGGTTTCGTTGACGGCGTGCGCCGCCGCTTCGTTTGCAATCCACGCTCCGCAGTAGGGCGAGAACATATATTGCGGCGCGCCCCTTACCGGAGTGGTCATGCGCCATATATCCACGTTGTGGTTTACGCAGAAGCCCTTATTCTGTCCGAAGTTTATCTGAGCCGTGCGCCGCCCGCTTTGAGCCATTTCGCGCAGGGCGTTGTAGAACGGAACGAGGCTTTCGCGAAGTCCGCAGGCGGAAGCGCCCCAGTAATTCATTTCGTAATTTATGTTTACCGTTAAGTTGGAGCTCCATGGGGCTCTCAAAGTTTCGTTCCACTGACCCTGTAAATTTAGCGGCTGATAGTCGCGGCTTCCGGCTATGATGAGATACTTCCCGAGCTCGTAGGCAATGTTTGCAAGCTCCGCGTCGCGCTTGCCGAATTTTGCGCGGGTTCTCAGTTTTTTAACGTCGCCCGTGCCTTCAGAAAGGGTGAGCGTTTGTCTCGAGGCGATTTCCGAAAAATCCGCCGTATGCCTTTCGAGCGCTCCCTGAAAATCGGTGGAAACCGCCTGAATTTTATCGGTCAACCGCTCGAAGCAGCGTTTGACATCCGTGTCGGGCATGCGGTCGTAACTTAAGAATCCCGTATCGGTTACGGTTATAAGCGTGATATACGTTGCGTTTTTAACGCTCATTCCGGCGTCGGCAGGCGTAGTTTTGCCGTCCGTCAGAACCCTTACGCAATATCCGAACGCCATTCCTTTTCCTTCGTCGTAGTCGACGGGGTGGGGGTGGGGGCCTACGTAGTGCGGTTCGACGTGGTCGGGAGCCTGTCCTGTCAGGAAAATATCTCCGTCCACGGTTTTCACCGAGCTTTTAAGCTGGGATTTAAGGGAAATTTCCGCGTCGGTTTTCTTTTCAAACGTTGCGGAGTAGTAAAGCGCCTTATCCGGATACGACGCGAAGGCTTTTGCCGAAAAACCCTTGCAGCCGACGGAAATTACGCCGTTTCTGAGATTGAGTTCCCTGCTGTATTTACTCCGGGAGCCGTGGGTGGTGGTTATTACAATATCGCCCATCGGAAGGTAGCTTTCCGAATAATCACCGTGCAGGTTGTTTTCGATGAACGCGTCGGCTTCTTTGTATTTCTTTGCGAAAATCAGCTCCCTCGCTTCGTTTAAAGCCTCGGCGCATTGAGGGTTGGTGTAGTCTCTCGGGTAACCCGACCAAAGGGTGCTGTCGTTAAGCGCAATTCTTTCCGATTGAACGCCGCCGAACACCATCGCCGCAATCTTGCCGTTGCCGAGCGGCAACGCCGCCGTCCACTTTTTGGCAGGTTTGTAGAATATCATTTTGCTCATTTCTGTCTCCTCGTTCTTTTTTTCGGGAGAAAAAAAGAACCAAAAAAAGCCCTGTAAAGCGGAAACCTGCGAGTGCTCGCATCGGTTTCCGCTTGGGGTTTTATTTTGCTTTTATATAGATAATTATACTAAATATATAAGAGCTTTTCAATAGCTATACGGGAATTTTCTACAGCTTGACGGTCGCTTTATAGATTTTGGAGAAAATCGGGGTGATTATTAAGGATAGCGCAATGTTTGCGGCGATTATCGGAAGCTGCGTTCCCGCGCGGATGCCGAGATACGCCCAGTAGGTTGCGCCTTTAGCAAGCCCCAAAAGGTAGAGCGCGTAAGAGTTTATAAAGAGAGTGCAGATTATAAAGCTTAAAATAAATGAGGTTATCAGGTGGAAAATCCATTCAAATTTCCCCAATTCTTTAATCCTTACGTATCTGACGAGACCCGGAATTGCGCCGAGAAGACAGGACGCAATAAGGATAATCGGATTGGGAACGTTGCCGTTGATAAGCGTCCCCAGCAAATCCCCGATACCGCCGACGGCGAGTCCTATGAGAGGTCCGAAAAAGTAACCGGAAAGGAAGCAAAGAGTGTACGTCGGTGTGATTTTAAAGGTTCCGAGCCTCGGCGAAAACGCGCTGAGAGTGACGTCCAACGCCGCTAAAATGGCAATATACGCAATTTTAACGGTGGAAATTTTAAAACTTTTTTTTGGCTTGGGTTTCGTTTCAGCTTTAACCCCGTCGGAAGTCATAGGAGATACCTTGACCTCGATTTTAACCAGAGAAACGTTGCCGTTTGTTTCCGATTGATTGGTGCCCGAAAACTCGGTCAAAACCTCGACCTTTTCCTTTTCTTCCATAAAAAAACCTCCCTGAGTATTTGAGAGGTCCGTAAACAAAATAGAATTTATCTGTTTTCGCAACGGACGCAACGA
>CAYXBO010000182.1:0-2849 GCA_964463195.1 uncultured Christensenellaceae bacterium
GACTGGTCGCTATAATTGCCATAATTATCATTCGGCTGAAAATCGTTATAACTCCAAGACACGTGTTTTTGGTATTCCACGTCTTTGGGTTGTACTATGTAAGGCGTTAAGCTCGCGATAGATTTTCCGGCAGCATTCAAATCGGCTTGCGACATGGTAAACGCCGCCCATTTGCTGTCTGCAGACTGCGGAACAAAAGCAAGGTCGTTTTTTGAGTTACTGTTATAAGAAGCCTGAGTTGAGTAATACCCTCCGGCATTAAGAGTTGCTGTGCGAATATAGCTGATGGAATACATAAACGTCGGGTACGGTTTAGTTTTATTGGTAGTATTGTCACCGTTATACACACACACCATTTAGAAGTATCACCGGATATTTTTGCAAGCATAAGAGTGAGTATTACGTCGCTATCCGTTTCGTCACCCCCACCGGTACGGGTAAGCAAAGTCGGAAACCACTCATATCCCCCGAAATTGATTATAATTTCTTTATTACCGTTGTTGGCTCTTAAATTCGCGCTTGTATAATACGTCGGCAAAGTGAATGTGTCATACATGGTAGTAGTACCGGAAACGTAATCTCTGAGTTTACTGATTGTCCCCGAGTTAGTCGAATCACCCAAAAGAACGCTGAAAAGTCTGGTAAGATTTGCGCTGTTAAATCCAACAGAAGCACCTGAAGTATTAGTTATTTCAGGAATAACAGTATACTTTGAAGTATCGTTAAAATTTGTACTGGTAACGTATGCGTCCGCCGACTTTACGCCGGACAAAGAAATCGACAATCCCAAAATGACCGCGCAAACGACGGCACATAAGCTAATTATTGAGGTTTTTAATTTTGTCAGCTTCTTCATACAGTTATTTTATCTTTTACATTAGGCATATTCCGCCAACTATACATATATATTCTAGACTTATGGAATAAAATAGTCAAGGCTTTTGCCGTTCACAGTTTTTGACAAAAAAGTGAAATCAAATGACGAACCGATATCGGTTCGTCATTGAGTTGTGGATTCGATTTAAATTCCGGATTGCTTTGTCGCTGCGCTCCGCGCAATGACGGAGCTCGGCGGACTGGATTGCTTTGTCGCTGCGCTCCGCGCAATGACGGAGCACGGCGGGCTGGATTGCTTTGTCGCTACGCTCCTCGCAATGACGGAGCACGAGCCGAATTGCCGCGAAGCATTGCCGCAACGAAAAAACGGCACGTTTCCGCGCCGTGTCTTTCAATTTATTAGTTTGTTTCAGCTTTTTTCGGTTTTATTCCTTTTCGCTGTTCCGCTTCAAGCTCTCGAATACTCTTTTCGGGGGTGGGAAGGTCTTCCGGCATAGTTCCTCCCACGCGTTCTATTGCTTCGCGGACGATTGTTCCGACTTCGTAATGCGCGGCATTGGCTTTTGCAGGTGTATCCGTCCCTTCCCTACGCATTTTCTCTTCGGTCTGTGTAATGAGGAAGAGATTGGCTGCTAGCTCCGCGCCGCCCATGTGGTCGAGAATTTCCTCTCCGTCTGAAAGACCTTTACGGTCGGCTATATCTCGAGCGGTCATTCCACCATAGAGACCTCTATAACCTGCATCCTGAAAAGTCGCATACTCCTGATTGCTAATTATCCCCGCCTTATGTGCGGCCTCGGCAAGTAACATATTCTTTTGCCGGATATCTCCGCGAATAAACAAACGCTTTTCATCTTCCGTCAGGCGGTTGAAAATCTCGTCGAGTTCCTGTTGCCTCGTTTTTATTGCAAAGTACGTCTGACCGAGCGCGATAACTTCTTTACGCGGGTCACCGTTCATTACAATAAGATAACAGGCGTAACGGGTTAGGCGATAGTCTATTTGACTGCGCTTTGCGCCACTACCGATATCGACCATTTTCCTGACCTCAGGAAAATGGTATGGAACATCTTGTTTACTTATCTTACAAGCAATTTGCGCAACTTTGATAACCTTATTAAAATTTTCCCATTTTGCATATTGCAAAACAGCTTGCAGCTCGCGGGCGAGCCAAAACTCATTACCGTTATCGTCGATGTGCCTGATATCTTCAAATAATTTTTTCTGTTTAGTGCTTAATTCTTTCATTTACTTTTTAGCATTTCCTTTCGCCGCATTCGCACCCTCTTTTCCGCCTTTATTCTTTTTCATAATAACGAGTACGATTATGCAAAGTGCTCCGAGAGCTACGGCTACGCCTACAGCAATTCCGACAACGATTCCCGTCGAAAGTCCGGTTTTTTCTCCGGCGGGGGTAAAGGCGAAGCCGCTACTCACGTAGACCTGCGTAACCTCTCCCGTGTCGAACGCGAAGTTTGCCTCGGCGCCGTCCTTCAATACCGCTTTAAGGAAATAACTGTTTCCGGCTTTAAGTTCCGACGGGGCAACCTCATGCTCACAGGCTTCGTCGCGGTAATACTTATAGATCACGGCGTCCTCTAAAGAGCCCTGATGGCGGTCGCTTCTGAACATCGGCAGCGCCCCCTCTGCGGCTGCGGGGATTGCAGTAAGAGGTGCTTTATTTACCGTAAAGGAATAGGTCTGAGCAGCCGTTCCGCTCGCTCCTTCCCAGCAGAAGCCTGCGGTGGGACGGGCGACAATTTCGTAAGACCCCGCGTTAGTCTGCGTGAATGCGTCGATGGAAACTGCGGTTTCAGTACCGTTAGCCGCCACCGCAAAGAGCTGAACTTTGCCGGAAGAGACCAATTCCGCCATGCCGGTCGGGGTGAAGTCCTGAGCGTTTCCGCTGTAACCGGTCTCCGTAACCGTCGCAACAGGCTTCGATATCGCGGTAACTTCGTCGGGAGCGTCGGTTATGTTTACGGTGAAGGTCCCGCTCTCAAGATAAAGCA
>CAYXBO010000183.1:0-2839 GCA_964463195.1 uncultured Christensenellaceae bacterium
TTAAGAGTGAAAAAGTAGTGAAAACGGTGCGGAAACGCGCCGTTTTTCGTTATTGACAGAAACTGTGAACGGCAAAATTGTTGACTATTTGTATTTTTGGTATTACAATAAATATGTATAATTGGCTGATAGTGCCATATATAAAGGATATGACAGTAACAGATGAAGACTGTAGGAAAAGTTAAATCCATAATAATTTTAACTATAACCGCAATTTTCGCGGTGTTTTGCGGTGCGATTATAGCATTTTCACCCGCCAACCCCATGGGGGGGGGGGCGCCTTTAAGCAGTGCGCATGCGCTTGCTACGGCAAACGTTAATAGTGCGGTAATATACGACAACAGCAGCTCTCTTGGCAAATTTGTTGACGGCTACGTTTATAATTTTACTGATATTGCAAAGTATTCCGGTTATAGGGTTCCACCTCAAACGCAAACAACAGATGTGACTGCGGTGACTGTAAAGTCAAGTGATTCACACGGGACGCTGACAAACCCCTATGTTATTTCGACTGTATCGGATTGGGATAATTTTGTTAAACTTCGCACGAAAGAGGCTGCAACTACGTTAAATTATTATGTGCTTGCTAACGATATTGATTTTGCGGACAAAGTTTTTCATCCTGTACTATTTTTTAACGGTTATTTTTACGGCAACGGATATTCCCTCAAAAATATTAATTGTGACAATTGGGTTTATTGGGATGGAAATAATTTTGTTCCGATTACAACTCAATCGACAGCAGGATTTGGCGTTTTTTGTAATGCAAGCGGAGTGATTGCAGACTTAATAATTGAAAATTACAATTTCAGCAATTATCCTAATACTACAAGTAGTGGTTTAGCCGGTTGGGGACCGTTTGTCGGCGGCATTGTAGGAACAACCACATATTCTACTTTGGCTGTCTTAAACAGTCATACGGAAGGACAGATTAAAGAGACCTCAACTACTTATACAGCAGTACACACTCACAATGCCGGTATTATCGGAGGCACTAATAAGACTGTTACCGTATATCGTTGTTCGGCAAATTTAGATTCCGAACTTCACGGTAATACACCATGCGCAAGCGGTATGATTGGTTTAATTTCGGCAGGTGTTTCTTATGTTTTTGATTGTGCGGCAACTGTAAAATTTAAGCCAACCGCAAACAATACTTGTTATCACTCGGCGGTTGCATGCAGTTGGTCGCTCGGGACCATAGTTGTTCAGAATGTTATTGGCACTACCGAAATCGAATCTGCTGTTAAAGGTGATGCCAGCGGAGCTGTTGGAGGTGCAAATTCCGCTTCCGGTATGCAAGCCACAAATTGTTTTGTTAAGGGAACGAGCGGAACAACCGGCAATCTAAAGAATATAACTTCGGTAATTTCAAATGCGGTTCCGAATACGTCAGTTTTAAGCAATATTAACATAGTACAAGACCAAACAGCTATAGCCGCTACAGGTGTTAGCGGTCAAAAGTCTTTTTTAGCGCACATTGTCTGTAAAAGTGATGAAGAATTGATTGAGAAAGCAAAGGCTTTGTATGTAAATAGTGCAGTTATTGATACGGACAAATTAGACAACTTCGGGAATTTTTCAATAAATAATAATCCTGTTTCTAATCCAGAAATAAAAGCACTTGTTGCGACAAAATATTCTAAAACCTATGACGGACAGAAATTGGATTTAGAAAGTTTCTTTTTAGACGCAAGCGGAAACAGCCGTATTTCAGTTTCGACAACGGACAATCTTACGGACGTAGGTGTGCATACTCTAAAAGTGACATTAAAAGATAGCGGCGTATCATTTGCAAATTCGTCCAACACCGTCGAAACGGTTACTGTTACAATCAACAAAAAACCGATTGAAGTGGTGATGAGCCTTGATAGCGGCACAGGGCTACCTAAAACTGAAATTCGGGATACCACACAGATATACAGTAGAGATACCGGAGCTAAAGAACCGGTTCTTTCTCTCAAGTATAAGGGCAGAGGAGACACTCCCGACCCGAAAGACGAAACCATAGTTCCTACAAAAGCAGGAAAGTATAGTGCTGTTGCCTATTTCCAAGAAGATTGCAACTATAAAGTTGACACTTCAAAAACGTATACGATAGATTTTGAGATTGAAAAGCAAAAGTTCACAAAGCCGATTATAAACGGTAGCACTTCCAGACCTTATGACGGCTCGGTGCAAAAGTTTTATTTGTCGTATTATTCAGACAATGAAGACGGCAAAATTAAGCTGTTGGAAAATCATACTGACGTCTCAATCATGCACGATTCTACAGGTTGGTGGTTAGAAGCAAGAAAGGCAGGCACTTACACGGTGAGTGTTAGTATAGTCGATACTGATAATGCCGAGTGGAAAAGCGGCGGAGATGACAGTTTTGATTTATCTGTTACTATTGAGAGAAAGACGTTGTTTGTTGATTTCACTAGTTCGAGCGGAGCGTTTGTAATGCAGAAGAACGCGGCGGTTACGTTTGGAGTAGAGCCGTCGAACGCAGTTGACGGAGACGAAGTCATGGTCTCACTTCAATATTATAATATAAAGGCTCCGGAAAGTCCGATACTCGTTTCGGGCGGAAAACTTAATGCAGCTACAGTGGAGCAAGGAACTTACAGATTGGAAGCCGTTATTAACGACGATTTGGCAACTGATAACTGTAATTATGTCTTGGATACGACTTCAAATACGCAGGAGTTCACTATAAGCTCCGTGGGAACAACCATAACTTCGGTTGACTGGCAGTACCGCGAAAACGGCGGAGCGGCGGTTACCGTTACCGGAAGCGGAGAGAGCTCAACCAATCCGTATGCGGTTACGTATACCGGAAATGCTTACGTATTTT
>CAYXBO010000184.1:0-2819 GCA_964463195.1 uncultured Christensenellaceae bacterium
AGAAGTCCGCCGTACGCCTTAAACTCCTTGTATCCGTTTGTCGTAGACTCTTCTACGTTAGGCGCTGCGTACGAAGGACCGTGTGCATAAATACCCTTTTCAAACGTATACCAACCGTTTTCAATCTTCACCTGTATGGCTCCGCCGGGTATGTCTTTCTTTTGTTGAGGGGACATGAATATCCTTTTGTTGTCGAGCGACTTTGACTTATCCTTATCGTATGCCATATCGGATAAATACATCACGTTGCCGTCGGCAGGGTCTTCCGCGGCGAATGCGTGTAAAATTTCAAAATCTCCGTCCGACAACGCGTAGTCCACGCCGTAGTTTATTCCGATACCGCCGACCAGAATCGCGCACAGCAATATTAAACTCGCCAAGATGACGATAAACGACTTAGTTGCTTTTTTAACCATAAGTCTGCCTCCGAAAACCGACTGAAATATTTATTGTATTATATTATATTTTATATCTATATAGAATAACAGAATTCGCCACCGATATCAAGTGTTTTGAACAAGCGTTTTTCCGCTTTGCGCCCGTCGGGCTTTAAGAAGCCTAACATCAAAACTCCCCGAGAATTTTCCTCGCTTCCCGAGTCTCGAGTTTTATAATTTTTCCGTTGAGATACCCCAGCTCATTATCGGTGTTTGGGATATTGAATTTTATATAACAGGATACTAAACACTGTTTTTTGCGGTTGAATTTCTTGTTCTTGTAAAAGTCGCCGTATTTGCCGTCGCCGACGACCGGCAGACCGTGGAACGCCATGGAAGCCCGTATCTGGTGCGTTCTTCCGGTAATCAGAGTGACCTCCAAAACGCTGGTTCCGTCAAAAGACGACAACGTTCTGTAAGCGGTTACGGCATTGACTCCGAAGCCCTGTTTGGAGCTGACTTCGACAAGCCCCGACGCAGAGTCTTTTCTGAACCAATCCTCGAAAACGCCTTCCTCTTTCTTCGGAACTCCGAACACCCTGACCAGATATTTCTTTTCTATTTCCCGCGACTTGAAGGCTTCGGTAAGCCTTTCCTCCGCGGCGGTGTCAAGTGCGAAAATCAAAAGTCCCGCGGTATTGGTATCCAGACGGTGGACGGGATAAACGGGTTTTCCGAGCTGTTTTCCCAGAGCCGTTTCCGCGGAATCCGCGCCCACGCTCATCATCCCCTGAGGTTTATTTACTACCGCTATCCTCTCGTCAACGTAAACCACGTCGACTTTTTTAAGGGAAGCTTCGGGAGTGTAAACCGCCACCTCGTCGCCTCCGTTTACCGTGTCGGACTTCCCCACTCTCGCGCCGTTTACTTTGACGTCCTTTTTCCGGAAGCATTTCATGACTGCGGCGTAGCCCATTTCCGGAAACATCGCCGAGACCGCCTTTTCGGCAGTAGTCTGTTTGCCGTCGTAAATCTTTTTAATGAGCATCTTTCTTCTCCTTTTTCGGCGGGGCTAAGTAGCGGTATACCCTGCAAGGCAGAGTGGCGTTGTAGATTTTGCGCGCCTTGTCGGATTTTTCTCCGAACGCGCTCTCGAAATCGGCGTACGCCGTCAGAAGATACAGCGACCAGTCCGGAAGTCTTCTGAAGGCTTTCCCGAACGCGGAGTACAGCTTCCGCACCTCCTTTTCCTTTAAGAGCCTCTCTCCGTACGGCGGATTACAGGCGATAACGCCTCTTCTGCTTGTGAAATTCATTGCCCGCGCGTCGGCTTTTGCGAATGATATTACGTCCGCAACTCCTGCGTTTTCAGCATGGTGCCCGGCAAGCTCAATCGCCCTTTCGTTTATATCTCCGCCGAAGATTTCCACGTGCGGCTTCCGAATTATAGCCTCTCCCGCCTCTTTACGAAGCTCCGCAATATGATGTTTGTCTATAAATGAGTAGTTCTCGAATAAAAATCCCCTGAAATAACCCGACGGAATATTCTTGGCAATCAGCGCCGCTTCTATAGGAAAGGTTCCGCTGCCGCAGAACGGGTCGGCAAAAGGTCTCGCGGGGTTCCAGACGGACATCCCGATTATTGCCGCCGCTATGGTTTCTTTAACGGGAGCCTCGTATACCAAATCCCTGTAGCCTCTCTTGTGCAGTCCCGCGCCCGAAGTGTCTATAAGAACGGTCACTTTATCCTTATATAAAGCAAATTCCACCCTCAAATCTTCGCCACTTTCGTCGAGCACGCCGTAGCTTTCGGCAAGTCTGGTAACAACGGCTTTTTTACCCACGCTCTGCAATGCCGACAGCGCGAATAACATACTGTCCACGCTCTTTGCGTTGACAGTGACTTTAGTATGCTTCCCGCAGTAATCCGCCCACGGAATACTCTTTACGCCGTCGAAAAACCCGTCGAAGGTCGTAGCTTCAAACTCCCCCGCAACGATTGACACTCTGTCGGCTGTTCTGAGATTGAGATTTAAGCGCGCAACGTCGGACGCCGTACCGTCGAAAGAAAACCTTCCGTTTTCGGCGGGCGCTTCTATCCCCAATCTTCTCAGCTCCAGTTTAGTGGCGGTTTCAATTCCGAACCCTGAATGCACCGTAAGTTTCATATAATGAGTATACTACTTTTACCGCGTATCCGCAAATCCTTGCACGTTATCCGTAATTGCGACATACAATTAGACAAAAGACTTTCTGGAGTCAAAGATAAAAGATAATGACGGAGCGGGCTGGGCTACGCGGGACTGGATTGCTTTGCAGCTAACGCTCCGCGCAATGACGGTACAAATTACCTCTTCACTTTTCACTCTTACCTATTACCTCAAATGATAAGGGGTAATTATGAGTGGAGGGGTGTCGGGGAACAGAGGGGTTCCCTGACTA
>CAYXBO010000185.1:0-2765 GCA_964463195.1 uncultured Christensenellaceae bacterium
AGAGTGAAAAGTGAAGAGGTAACTTGATTGAAAAGCTGCTTGTGTGGGCGGGTGGTGCTACGTGGGACTGGATTGCTTTGTCGCTACGCTCCGCGCAATGACGGAGAAAAAGTTCCGTTTCTCGCAATAAAGCCGTAATAACTTTCTTGTTATTGACATATAATAATAAATAGTGTATAATTCAATTGAAGAATACAATCAGGAGAGAATAAAATGCCAGTTATTTCAAGATTTTACGGTATGGTAGTTAAAATGTATTTCTTGGGTTCGGAGCACAATCCGCCACACATTCACGTTGTATACGGAGAATACGTAGGCGTTATAGATATCCGCACGCTTATAATGTTGCAAGGCGACCTGCCTGAAAAAGCTTATAAAATAGCGAAAGAGTGGGCATCGATACACCAAACGGAGCTACTTAAAATGTGGGAAACGCAAGATATATACGCCTTGCCTCCTATCGAATAAAAACGGAGAATAGAAATGTTTGTTAAAATAACCTCGCTGGCGACGTTGCCGGAATACAATTTACTTGTAGGTTTCTCGACAGGAGAATACAAGAAGTTCGATTTAAAACCAGTAATGGAGAAATATGCACCGTTCAGGGCACTGAAGGAAACGGTAGGGCTGTATGAACAAGCCAAAATCGACATTGGCGGGTACGGAATTGTATGGAACGACGACCTTGACATTTCCGCAGAAGGAATTTATGAAAAAGGCGTAGATTGCGAACCGACAAACAGCATAGATGCAAGCCGCCAAAAGCTGGTTGAAGAATTGGCAAAAGCCCGTAAAGACGTAGGAATATCTCAGAAACAGCTTGAAATACTTTCCGGAGTACCACAGCCGTGCATTGCGCGGACGGAAAAAGGAGTAACAGACCCACAGCTCACTACCTTGTTAAAGTTGCTCGAACCGCTTGGGCGCACACTTTCGATTACAAACATATAAATCTAATTTGTATAGAGAAAAACATTTTCAGCGGTGCGGAAACGCGCCGTTTTTTGTTTTTGGCAGAAACTGTGAAGGGGAAAAGGGTTGACGGATTTAATTTTTGGTATTAAAATAAATATGTATAAGTGGCGAAATATGCCATATGCATGAGGAAATAAAAGTAACGGATGAAGACTGTAGGAAAAGTTAAATCCATAATAATTTTAACTATAACCGCAATTTTTGCGGTGTTTTGCGGTGCGATTATAGCATTTTCACCCGCTAACCCCATGGGGGGGGGGTGCCTTTAAACAGTGCGCAAGCGCTTAATTCTGCGAATATTTCCAATATAGTCAAGGCTGGGAATTTAGCTGAATTATGGAATAGTAGCACTTCAAGTTTCAACACCACGGTACTTAATGATATTTACGATAAGCTTTTTGGCAATGAAAATCCTGTAACATACATAAAAAGTAACGGAGCAGACGATTATAACACTTACGGCAAAAATTCTCCGTGTGCAGAGGCGGACATACCGTATTGGGTAGTTCCAGCATCGACAATCAATGCAAAAGTGGGCAATACTACCAACGGTATGGTTGTAAGACTGGGAACATACAATTGGTCTGCTGTATCGTTGACATTGGACAAAGACGATAACGTCATTTTGACTCTGTTGTTGGAGTACGGTATGAGTTCTGCCCAACAGACAACCACTACTACAAAGTCAAAAACGAATTCTATATATACCAATAATGGGTATCATAAGCATTTGCTTAATAATACATTATGGAGTCTTTTCCAGAAATCGAGTGCATTTGCACAAAATTATTTGGTTCAACCTAAAAATATTCAGTATCAGAGAACTGAAACTATGTATGGCAGGGTTTCGGGAGCCGTCAACCAACCGTGTGACGCATTGCTTGACCTCACGGGTGGTTGGGGTACTGCTTCAGGTCAGTGGACATATCATTCCGATGATAACATAAACGGTATGCGCTATGATGCTTGGGGCGAAGATTATATATGGCTTCCTTCATTAACGGAAACCGGGTCGGTACAAGCTGCTCAGTCCGTCAGCATTTGGAAGCCAACTAATGAGCAAATTGTGTGTGGTGGCAGTAGTACAAATTATGTTGGTCTACGTTCCAGCTTTACTAACTTTTTAGCTGCGGACGCGGCATATTATGGTTGGATAATGGTAATGTCAAAAACCGGCACTCTCAGTACAACATCTGCCGGTTCTTATAGTGTGCGCCCTGCGATACACTTAAATTTGAGTGCTGCTTCATACAGTGCGAGAAACAATTCTGAAAATGCAAACAAGCTCGATAATCCTCAAACCGTAACAACAGCATATAACTATGATACGCAGGACGTAAAAAGTGTATATACGGCAACTCCTTCAGCTGCAAGCTGGTACACACCAACATATTACGAGCATTCAAGCGTACCTTCAAGCAATTACGTTAATTTGTCATATTACGATAAGAGTGGCGCGGCAATCTCAAGCATGAAGAATGCGGTAGACAGTTACTGGGTAAAGGCAGAGATAAATACAGCATGGATAAACGAGGTTAACGCCTCGGTGGATGCCGAGGCCCCTAAATGGGGCTGGACAACTACGCAAATTGCGGCGGCAAAGGCTCATCGAAAACCGCAGTTCAGTGACAGTCCCGTTACGGAAACGGGGCAACCGGGGGCGGAGTCTGATACTGTGCGGTGGTTTAAATTTACCATAAAACCCAAAGAACTGACAGTTAACAAGCCTTCATATAATGCAAATACGGGGCAATTGACATCTCCGACATTTGCAATCTCAAGCGAGCTAT
>CAYXBO010000186.1:0-2739 GCA_964463195.1 uncultured Christensenellaceae bacterium
CGGTTAATTGCTTCGCACCCGAATTGTACGTAGGCGCATTGACCGTCAATTCCTTCGGTTTTATCGTAAACTTGAACCACCGCTCTTGACCCGTTTCTGTATGTCCCGCTTCAGAAACAGGGTCACCCTTAAACTTCGGTTTTCGGATATTCTTTGCCACGGTAACAAGAGCGTCAGTCCACCCCCATTTCCCTTTTTCCGCATCAATCTCATCATTTATCTCTTGTATCCAAGCCGCGGATATTTCCGCCTTAACCCAATATTCGCCCGCGTCCTTTACGCTCTTAGAAGAATTGCCCTTGCTGTCAAAATAGGTCAGTTCGACGTAATTGTCGACGGGCTCGTAAATATCTCTGTCATACCACGGATACGTCGTAGAGCTATCGTCATACAAGCTTTTAACAGTTTGCGCCGCATAATTGTAAGTCGTAGTCATATTTTCGGGGTTATCGATTTCAGTGGTAAACGACATTGACGCCGCTGTAAGATTCAAGTGTATCGCAGGTCGAACAGCATATGAACCGGTCGACGTTATGTCTGTACGACCGTCATTATAGTGCAACATTATCCAATTCCCACCCCGACAGTTAACATCGCTTGAACGTATAGCTGTATATTTAGTCGTATTACTATGCGTAATCTGATTTGCCGTCACCTGCCAAATACCCGCAGGTCCGATGTAAGCCGTAGGATTAGATGCCGCCCCTTGCTTCACCGCGCCGGTTTCCGTCAAGGACGGCAACCAAATATAGTCTTCGCCCCAAGAGTCATAGCGAACGCCGTTTATGCTATCCTCGGGCTTATATGTCCAAGCACCGCTTGTCTTCCAACCGGCTGTCAGTTCAAGTAATGCGTCGCACGGTTGATTGTACCATCCGGATTTTCTACCGTACCCAGTCTCTGTGCGCTGATATTGAATATTTTTCGGTTGAACCAAATATTTTTGTGCAAAATCGCTCGAAGACTGAAAAAGCTTCCAACTTGCGTTAGTTTTTAAGTGATTATGATAACCGTTGCCTACGTATACACTGTTTGTTTTTGTTGCGGTACCTGAGGTGTTTTGCTGCGCTGTGTTTATGCCGTCCACCATCCATAGCGTTACAATAACGTTATCGTTTTTATCCAATGTCAACGACGTAACCGACCAATTCTTCGAGTCTAATTTTACTATCATGCCGTTGTTCGCGTTGCCTACTTTTGAATTGATTGTAGATGCCGGCACGATATAATACGGTATATTTGCTTCCGTGCACGGAGAATTTTTACCGTAATTGTCATAATCTCCGGAGTCGTTATTTTTAATGAATTGTACCGCGTCTACTCCGTCAAAAATTTTATCATATATATCATTAATAACGGTTTTATTGAATTCTGAATTCGTACTGTCCCAAAGCTCCGCACCGCCTCCGGCTTTGTACGCACTGTTAACGTTAGCAGTGGTTAGAGCAGTTGCCCCCCCCCAAGGGTTGCCAAGGCTACAGAAACGCCAAGAAGCGCCGCAAAAATTGCGGTTACAATTAACATTATTGTAGATTTTACTTTTCCTACAGTTTTCATCCGTTATTCTTTCAACCTTATATATGGCTTTTCTCGCCACTTATACATGTTTATTGTAGACCTAAATAACAAAATAGTCAAGACTTTTTAAAGTCACAGTTTCTTCCAATAAAAAACACGCCGTTTCAATTTGAAACTTGAGATATTGTTATTCCTGCCGCGTTATGGTATAATATTTTTACATTTTGATTGGTGGTGGCGATATGCTTCTTAACGATAACGAATACTTGGCTGTTGTAGACGATATTAAAAACAAAATTCTTTCCGCAAAATATAAAGCTACGGTCGAAGTTAACCGTGAACTTATTCTGCTCTATTACGGCATAGGTAAAACAATAAACGCTCACAAGTCCTGGGGTAACAAATTTATAGACAACCTTTCAAAGGATATAGCTATCGCATACCCCGGAGTTAAAGGTTATTCTGCGCGTAACCTTAAGTATATGGCAAAATTTGCAGCTGAATTCGAGGACATAGAATTTGTGCAACAGGCTGTTGCACAAATTCCTTGGGGACATATTACCGTGCTTTTGGATAGCGTTCACGATGACGCGCAAAGACGTTGGTATGTATTGAACACAATTAAAAACGGTTGTTCCCGAAGCGTTCTCACTCACCAAATCGAAAGTAAACTATTTGAAAGACAGGCTGTCGCTAAAAAGGTTAGCAATTTTCAACACAGCCTTCCCTCGCCGCAAAGCGAGCTTGCCGTTCAAACAATGAAAGACCCGTATGTGTTCGACTTTGTTCCCTTTAAAAAGGATATGCTCGAACGCGATATCGAAAACGCGCTCGTCAAAGATATTACGGCTCTGCTTTTGGAGCTCGGTACAGGTTTTGCTTTTGTGGGACATCAATATCACCTGAACGTCGGGGGCGAGGATTTCTACATCGATTTGCTTTTCTATAATATCAATTTGAAATGTTACGTCGTCATAGAATTGAAAACCGGTGTGTTTAAACCCGAACACGCAGGTCAACTCAATTTTTATGTTTCCGCCGTGGACGGAGAACTGAAAAAAGACGGCGATAATCCAACAATTGGTTTGCTCCTTTGTAAAAGCAAAAATAACCTCGTAGCCGAATATGCTTTGCGCGATATAAATAAGCCTATGGGTATAAGCGAATATAAGCTCGGAGAGCTTCCCGAAGAATATAAAAATCTGTTGCCTTCAATCGAGG
>CAYXBO010000187.1:0-2699 GCA_964463195.1 uncultured Christensenellaceae bacterium
CGTTATGGTTACGCACGATATGCGTTCCGCCCGCCGCGGGAACCGTATTCTTTATTTAAAAGACGGCGTCATCTTAGGCGAATGCGATTTGGGGAAATACGCTCACGGCGACGCGGAAAGGCAGGAGAAGCTTTCTCTATTCCTGAAAACTATGGGGTGGTAAAATGAGAAAGCTGTTTCTTATAGCCCGCTCCAATATGCGGAAAGCCAAAGGGCAGACCGTAGCAATCGTCGTGCTGATTATCATTGCGGCTATGCTTTTAAATCTTTGGCTTATGCTGTCTACGGACTACAAAGCCAACTTTGACCGCAATCACGACAAGCTCAACGCCGAGCACGTAACTCTCACGGTGGACGACGGGGACGGAACGGTTTTTGACTTTTTATCGCAAACTCTTCCGGAGGATGGCGAGGTTGAAGAATTCCGTTTGGATAAATGCATGCACATGGTCGGCACCTTCCCCTATAACGGCGGAATGATGAACGGCGAGTTTGTTTTTATGGATAAGGAGACTGCGACAACCCGCTCTATAGGCAAATCCGAAATCGTCGAGGAGGGCGGTTTGACAAGCGGAGTTTATTTGCCGGTGATTTATAAATCGGAGGATTTTTCCGTAGGTAAAACCATTGAAATATCTATCGGCAGTCACCCCGTAACGTATACGGTATGCGGTTTTTTCAACAGCGTAATGCTCGGTTCTCATAACTGTGCCTTAACTCAAATCATACTTACGGCGGATAAATATGCCGAGCTTGAAGAGATGAATTATGCGCCCGAGACGGTATTGTGCTCTGTGCGCCTGAAGGACAAAGCAATCAATCTCAATTACGAATCCAAGTTAAAGGCAAGCGTTTCGGAGCGTTTTCCCAACGTCCGCATGATAAGCAGTTGCTACGACGTAATTATACAGGCGAGATACATTTCGCAGGGTATCTGTTCCGTAATCGTGAGCGCAATGGCGTTTTTCGTGCTCTTAATCGCACTCGTGGTAATTATCTCAAACGTCATAAACCACATACAGGAAAACATGAAAAACCTCGGCGCGCTGAAAGCCGTGGGTTATACCTCCGGACAGCTCGTTTGCTCGCTTCTGTTGCAGTTTTCGGGGCTGACCGTCGTTGCGGCGATAGTCGGGACGGCTCTGTCGTACGCGGTTTTCCCCGCGGTGAATACGATGATGATAGCGCAGACGGGGATACCGTACGCTATTCGTTTTCTGCCGCTTCCCATGCTTCTTTCGCTTGTGATACTCGGCGGAGCAGTCGCGCTTTCCGTCTGGCTTTCGGCTCGCAGAATAAGGAAAATAGAGCCGATAGTTGCCCTGCGCTCGGGTATATCCACGCACAATTTCAGGAAGAACCACGTTCCGCTGGATAAGACGAAGGCGCCTCTCAATTTTGCGCTTGCTTTAAAAACTACCTTGTCCGGCGTTAAACACAATATAACCGTCGCTATAACCATGCTCGTTCTGTCTCTCGTGGTCGTATTTTCCGGACTTATGACGGAAAACGCAATTGTCGACATGACTCCGTTTCTGGACTTGATTGTGGGAGAAACGGCGGACAGCGGAATCAACGTGCAGGTCGAAGCCGAAGAGGGTTTTCTCACCGCGTTAAACGCAGACAGCCGCGTCGAAAAGGTTTATCTTTACAATTCGTTGACCCTGTCTCACGTCGGCGGCGCGGACCTTCTGGCAAATCTCTGCGAAGACTTTTCAAAGGTAAATAATCAGAGCGTAATATATAAAGGTAGGTTTCCGAAATACGACAACGAAATTGCAATAGGCGCGAAATACGCCAAAGAAAAGGGCTTCGAGGTGGGCAACGAAATAGAAATCACCACCAACGGCAATACGCAGAAATACCTTATCAGCGGGTTGACGCAGATTTCAAACAATCTCGGAAGAGATTGCCTTCTGACGAGACAGGGCTACGAACGGTTGGGAACGCTTCAAAACGTTACCTATTATATCGAGCTTGCGGAGGGAACCGATATAGATTCTTTCAACGAGGAAATTAAAAGCGACTTTGAAGGCAACGTAAACGCCGTAATAAACATAGCGGAAACTCTTGACGCGATGGGCGGCGTATACGTTTCTCTTATAACGATAATCGTCATTGCAATCCTAATTCTTGCGGCGATAATAGTAGCGTTCGTGCTGTATCTGCTTGTCCGCACGATGCTGAACAACAAAAAGCGCGACTACGGAATACTCAAGTCGTTGGGCTTTACCACGAAGCAGCTGATTTTGCAGACGGCGCTTTCCTTTATGCCTACGGTTATCCTTTCCACCGTGATTGGAATTACAGTGAGCTGCCTCGTAATAAATCCGCTGATGTCGCTGTTTTTCGGTACGCTCGGAATAGTAAAGTGTACGTTTAGTATCCCGATAGCGTTCAGCTCCGTAGCTGGAATTGCATTTATCCTCTTATCGTTCGGAATAGCTTGTTTGCTTTCCCTCAAAATAAAAAGGATAGCGCCCAGAAGCTTGCTTACAGGCGAATAAAAAAAGCTCACTGCCCGTTTAAGGGCAGTGAGCTTAACAGCGTTTTGTTATTTCAGATTTTTCTTGAACTCTTTTATTTCTTCCAGCCGTTCCTTATACCGTGCCTCCAGCCCCTCTTCGGTGGGGCGGTAATAGGTTTTGTCAAGTAGGGAGTCGGGCAGGCACTGCATGTCGGTCAGCTTCTCGGGCGCG
>CAYXBO010000188.1:0-2681 GCA_964463195.1 uncultured Christensenellaceae bacterium
CCAACAAAAGACAAAAGCCGCAAACTTGAGCGAGTATCGCGAGTTTGCGGCGTTACAACGTCTTTTTTGGTTCTTTTTTCTTCGCAGAAAAAAGAACAACTATTTAATAACAGATTTTATAAACTTAGCGAAAGCGGCTTGACCGTCGGGGGTGTTTTTGAAGACGGCGGTGCAGTCGAGGATACTTCTGCAGGTGGAGTTTATATACTCTTTTATTGCGGTTTTTTTATCGGGCTCCGAGGACTTGAGGAGCTCCTTAATCATATCGTGGTGTTTGTTCAAGGGGTTTGCCGCGTCGGAGAGGGCGGCTTCGTCGTACGGGGTTTTACCTTCGAGGATATCGGAAACTCCCTGCATTTCCTTTTCGAGACGACCGGGGAGAATAAAGATACCCATAGCTTCGATAAGACCGATACCTTCCTTTTTGATATGGTGCATATCGCGGGTGGGGTGGTAGATACCTTCGGGGTGTTCGGCGTCGGTGCGGTTATTGCGGAGAATGAGATAGAGGACGAACTCGTCGTTTTCTTTGACGGCTATGGGGGTTATGGTGTTGTGAGGATTGCCTTCGGTTTCGGAACAGATACCGACGGAGGGGTCGTTGTATTTTCTCCATGCGTCGAGGAAGTCTGCGGCAGCTTCAATTACCGCCACCTGGTCTTTGCCTTTTAGGGTAACGACGGAGTTATACCAGTCGAGTACGGAGACTTTTACGCCGCGGTGTGTTCCGAATTCGGTGCGGTTGCCTCTTCTGAACATGGGAAGAACCTTCCCGCCGCCCTGATAATGGTCGTGAGATAAGATTGAGCCGCCTACTATCGGGAGGTCGGCGTTGGAGCCTAAGAAATAGTGGGGGAACACGTCCACGAAGTCGGTCAGGCGTTTGAAGGTGGTTTCCGTAACCTTCATGGGGGTGTGCTGTTTGTTGAAGGCGATTACGTGGTTGTCGTAATAGACGTACGGAGACATCTGAATATACCATTCCTCACCGCCGAGCTCCACGGGGATTATGCGGAGGGTCTGGCGCGCGGGGTGTTTGACGCTGCCGTTATAGCCGAGGTTTTCAAAGCACAGCATGCATTTCGGATATTTCTGATTGGGAATGAGCTTTTCGCGGGCAACCTGTTCGGCGGACTTTTCGGGCTTTGAGAGGTTTATGGTAACCACTACGTCGCCGCGTTCGTTAAGGGCCTCCCAGCGGAGGTTTTTGGAAACGTCGCGCATTCTTATGTAGTTGTTGTCGTGGGAGAGGTCGTTTAAGTAAGCGGTTGCCTCTTCGGGGGAAACCTCTCTGTAGAGGAGGTCGAACATTTCCGCAACGAAGGAGGGGGAGGGGGTGACGTAGCCCATCAGCTTGGTTTCAAAACGGATTAGCTCTCCTTCGCTAAACATTCCGTTTTCCTCGGCGTATTTAAGCATCGGGTCGAGAATATCCGTCTGAAGGTCTGCGTCCTCGTCTACGGTTGAGACGCCCACGTCGTCCGTTCCGAACAACGCCATAAGCTGGTTCCTTGCATAAACGGCGTCAAGCTCGGGAAGTCCCAATACGTTTACGCCGTAATTGACCAAATTTTCAATGCCGTTTTTAATGTCGTACATAATAGCTCCTTTTGCAAAATGTTCTTGCAAGCACATATCCCGTGTGTTATAATTGGAATTATCAAATTACAGTATTATTATACTTTAAAGAGGTCATTATGGCAATGGATTTGTGGAAAAAACGTTTGACTCAATCGACGGATTTCAAAAATGCGGTGGCAAAGCTTTACCACGGGCAGACCGTAGAAGCCGCCGCCGAAAGATATGCTAAGCTGATAGACAGGCATCTTTCCGGAAAAAGCGGAGACGTGAGGGTTTTCTCGAGCCCCGGAAGAATTGAGGTTATCGGCAACCACACCGACCACAATAACGGCAAAGTAGTTTGCGCGGCGGTTACAATCGACACGCTTGCGGCGGTTACCTTAAGGGACGACAATATTATAACCGTCGATTCCGAAGGCTTCCCCGTCGTAAAGGTCAGCGCGGACGACCTTTCCGTCAACGAAAAGGAATTCGGCACCTCGGAGGCTCTCATAAGAGGTATTGTCAAGGGAATGAAGGACAGAGGCTATAAGGTGGGCGGCTTCGACGCGAGCACCGTAACCAACGTTTTCAAGGGCGCGGGCGTTTCGTCTTCTGCGGCGTTCGAGGTTCTGGCGGTGGAAATTCTCAACGTCCTCTACAACGGCGGCAAGATGTCCAAAATCGAAAAGGCAATAGTCGCCCAGTACGCCGAGAACGTTTATTTCGGCAAGCCCTCTGGGCTTATGGACCAGTCGGCAATCGCGCTCGGAAACGTTTCGTATATAGATTTCGAGGACGTATCCGCACCTAAGGTCAGAACGCTTTCCTGGGAGTTCGACGACGTGGATATCGTTATCGTCAACTGCGGCGGAGACCACTGCAATCTTACGCCCAATTACGCTGCGATACGCTCCGAGATGGAAGCCGTTGCCGCATATTTCGGTAAGAAGGTTTTAAGAGAGGTTCCCGAGGAGCGGCTGTACGCCGAGCTCGGCGGGCTGAAATCTGCGGTGTCCGGAAGGGCTATTCTCCGCGCTTTCCACTATTACGAGGAGAACGACAGGTATACGGCGCCCGTGCGCGACAGCGTAAATGGTACGATATCGTATAACACGCCC
>CAYXBO010000189.1:0-2670 GCA_964463195.1 uncultured Christensenellaceae bacterium
CCGGTAAGTCTTTCCACTACGCTGTTTTTAACGCCGAAATCCCAGACCGCAACGCGGTATTTCTTTCTGCCTTTTGCTTTAATTTCCGTCTTTTCGGGAGTGGAAACCGCCGAAACCGCGTTTTTCACTTTATAAGCCGAGATTTCCTTGAGACACGCATCCATATCCTTCGGGAGCTCCGTGACGATTTTGGCGTTCATCGTCCCCTCTTCTCTCAGGATATTGGTGAGCGCGCGGGTGTCTACGTCGTACATTCCGACGACGCCTTCCTTTTCGAGAAGCTCGTCAAACCTTCCTTCGGAGCGGAAGTTTGAAGGAGTGTCGCAGCATTCTCTCATGATAAGAGCCTTGACCTTTGCGCCCTTCGACTCGGCGTCTTTTAAGTTCACGCCGTAATTTCCGACGAGCGGGAAGGTCGCGATAACCGCCTGCCCGTAGAAGTTGGGGTCGGTCAACGCTTCGAGAAACCCGACGACGGCGGTATCGAATACGAGCTCCGCCGTGACTTCGCCGCGTTTTCCGATACTTTTTCCCTCGAAAACCTTACCGTTTTGCAATACAAGATAAATCTTTTCCAAAATTTGCCTCCTAAGTTTTCATTAACTTTACAAGAACCGCTTTCTGAGCGTGTAATCTGTTCTCAGCCTCGTCGAAAATTTCGTCGGCGTGGGCTTCCAGAACTCCTTCGGTTATCTCTTCGCCGCGGTGCGCGGGGAGACAGTGAAGAACCATCGAGCCGGCGTTGGTAAGAGCCATATTCTCTTCGGAAACCTGATATCCCTCAAACGCCGCCGCGCGTTTTTCTCTCTCCTCCTCCTGCCCCATGGAGGTCCATACGTCGGTGTAAACCACGTCCGCGCCGCGCATAGCGTCCTCGGGCTTTTCGTAAATCTCAAAATCGGGATTTCCCTTCGCAAAATCGAGAACCTCTTTCGCCGGTCTGTAGCCTTTGGGGCAAGCGACCGCAATTTTCATTCCGACTTTAAGGCAGCCGACGATTAAAGAGTTAGCCATGTTGTTGCCGTCGCCGACGAACGCGAGCTTCAACCCTTTAAGCTTACCCTTATGTTCCCTTACAGTCAATAGGTCTGCGAGAACCTGCATGGGATGAGCGAAATCGGTGAGCGCGTTGACGACAGGAATGCTTCCCCATTTCGCAAGCTCCTCAACCTCTTCCTGCTCGAAGGTGCGGATGATAATTCCGTCAAGATAACGGGACAGCACTCTTGCCGTATCTCTCACCGGCTCGCCGCGCCCGAGCTGGGTATTGGCGCTGTTAAGGTAAAGCGGATAACCGCCGAGCTGATACATCCCGACCTCGAAGGAAACGCGGGTACGCGTAGAGGATTTCGCAAAAATCATTCCGAGCGTTTTACCCTGAAGGTAGGGAACGCGCACGCCGTTTTTCTCGTCGGCTTTTATCTTTGCGGCAAGGTCGAGGAGCTCAATAATCTCCTCGCCCGTTAAGTCCAAAAGTTTAAGTAAATGCTTCATCAGGCAAACTCCTTGAGGGTTTTAATAAGTATTTCAAGACCTGCGTCGATTTCCTTTTTCTTGATGTTTAAGGGAGGCAGCAGCCTTATCTTCGTCTTGGCAGTGAGAACCAGCAATCCGTTTTCCGCGCATCTCGCGGCTATCTCTTTGGCGTTGCCGTTGACCGTAAGTCCCAGCATCATACCCATGCCGTCGATTTTTCCGACGACGCCCGAGGCCGTGAGCCGTTCTCTTACGTATTCCCCCTTGACCTTGACTTCTTCGAGAAAGTCGGGAGTCAGCCTTTTAAGCACCTCGACGGCGCCTGCGGCAACCACGGGGTTTGCACCGAAAGTGGAGCCGTGGGTTCCCGAAGAAAGCGTTTCGGCAACCTTTTCTCCGAATATCGCAAGTCCCATCGGAAGCCCAGCGCCTATTCCCTTGGCGGTAGTTATTATATCCGGCTGTACGCCGAACTGCTCTATTGCAAAGAGCGTTCCGGTACGTCCGACGCCGGTCTGAACCTCGTCGATAATCATTAAAATATCCTGCTCTTCGGAGAACTCTCTCAGCTCCTTTACGAACGCCTCGTCCAGCGGAACCACTCCGCCCTCGCCCTGTACGGGCTCGACTATCACCGCGCAGACCTTGCCGTCCGAGCAACGCTCTCGGACCTCCTCCATATTATTCGCCGCGGCGTATCTGAACCCTGCGGGGAAGGGGAAGAAGTAGTTGTGGAAGACGTCCTGACCGGTTGCGGTTAACGTCGCTAAGGTTCTGCCGTGGAAGGAATTCAGGAGAGTTAAAACCTCGCCTCTTCCCTCTCCGTACCTGTCGAAGGAATATTTACGGGCGCACTTTATCGCCGCTTCGTTTGCTTCAGCGCCGCTGTTTGCAAAAAAGACGCTGTTCATACCCGTACGGCGGGTAATAATTTCAGCGACTTCTTTCTGCGGCAGATTGTAATATAAATTGGAGGTGTGCTGGAGCTTGTCGAGCTGTCGTTTTACGGCTTTTTTCCAGCGCCTGTCCGAAAATCCCAAGGAGTTGACGCCTATCCCTGCCGTAAAATCTATATACTTTTTTCCGTCGCTATCGTAGACGGTGCTTCCCTTTCCCTTTTTAAGAACCACCGGAAACCTGCCGTAGGTCGGCGCAAGCACCTCGTCGAATTCTTTAATAAATCTGTCTTTTATA
>CAYXBO010000190.1:0-2650 GCA_964463195.1 uncultured Christensenellaceae bacterium
TCACCGCCACGTAGTGGCGATTTCACTCACCCGTAGGGTGAAATTACCCACGGCGCAAGCCGTGATTTACCCAATCGCGGAGCGATTGATTTACCCATCATAATGCACTCTTGAAATCTATATGAAATAATGTTATATTGATTATGTTGCGTTCTGAGGGGGAGATTTCAATGAAAACAAAAGCCAAGATATTTACGGTTATGCTGTTAGCGGTGATTTGTCTGCTATCCTTTACTGCATGCGCAGGCGGCGGTCTTGCGGGGAAAAGTACGCTTTTAGGCAAGCCCGCAACCGCAAAAAGCGTCGATTATCATGAACTACTCGATGACGGTTATAAAACTTACAAAAATAGCGTAGAGGCGTTTGCCGCCGACTTTGCGGCTTATGCCTATCTCGATTATGATAAGCAGGATAATTTCGCCGTATCTCCCATATCCGTTTATATGGCGCTAGCACTTGCGGCGGAATGCGCAGGAGGCGATACCCGTACGGAAATTCTCGGCGGAATGGGGGTTTCCTATCAGCAGCTGAAAACGCATTTTTCCACTCTGTACCGTTCGCTTGCCGTTGAACATAAATCCGACAATAAAACCACGGGTTTATTAAGTCTAGGCAATTCCGTATGGGTGAACGAGGGAACGCAGGTAAATAAAGCTTGCATAAATTCCTTATCGAACGATTATTTCGCCTATTCCTATTCGGCGGATTTCGCAAACGACAACGTTCAGGCGAACAAGGCTGTCAGGGACTTTGCCAAAAAGAGAAGCAAAGGGCTTATAGATAAAGATTTCAATTTGTCGGAAGAGACGCTCTTTGCGCTCATAAACACCGTTTACCTTAAATCTGTCTGGAACACCAGAGGCAGAGACTTGCCGTTTGCAAGCGAAGAATACGGCTTTACGGCAATGGACGGAACCGTCAAAAACGTGCAGCTTTTGGAGGGCGATTATAACGGCGGCAGAGCGTTGGAGTTTGCAACCTTTACCTCATTCTACACGAAAACCTACGACGGGTATAAAATCAAATTCATTCTTCCGAAGGACGGTTATACTATCGACCGGATTTTCACGGCGGAGAACGTTGCGGCGGTAAACGCCGTAACCGATTACGGTTTCCTTAACGAAGACAAAACCGTGCGTTATTTTACGAGGGTACTGTTCCCCGAATACAAATGCGGTTACGACGGGGATATCGCTGCAATTTTAAACGGTAACTTCAATATAGATTTGTCCTCGCCGGCATGTGATTTTTCCACGATAACGGCAGACCCTTGCTATTGCGATAAAATCCGTCACGTTACCGACCTCACCGTAAACAGAAAGGGTATCGAGGGCGCAGCGGTTACGGTAGCACCCGGCGCCACCTCGGCGGGACCGATGGAAACCGTTTACAGCGATTTTACGGTAAACAAGGCTTTCGGGTTTATAATTACCGACAGCGAAAACACAACGTTGTTTTCGGGCGTGGTCAACAACGTATAAGATAAATCAGACCGCAGGCGTGCGGCTCAGGAGATATTTATGAGAAACAGTGTAAAAACCGCATTGATAATATTTCTCGTTTTTTGCGTTTTTATGGGACTTTCGGCGTGTAATCCGACGGGAGACGGCAAGTATTCCCTGACATTTGAAAGCGACGGCAGAGTTTACAGAACCGTAAAAACCGAAGGCAACGAGACGATTCAAATCCCCGCGGAGCCGACCAGAAGCGGATATATTTTCGGCGGTTGGTTTTTCGATAAAGACGTCTGGAAAAAACCGTTCACGGAAAATACCTATACGACCACTGCATTGACGGAAAACGTTACCGTTTACGCCAGGTGGACGGAAAAGACCAATATCACCTCCTCGGGAGAGGACCTGCTGATTTATAACAGCGAAAACGACACGGTTACCGGAATAAGAGACCAGTCGGTCGTCAGGATTTTCATTCCGTACGGGGTGAAGAGTATAGCTCCCGAGGCATTCCAATTTTGCAACAACCTTTTGGGCATAACGATACCTGACAGCGTAGACAGTATAGGCGAAAGCGCGTTCGACAGATGCAGAAGCATTGAGCGTATCACGATACCGGACGGCGTCACGAGCATCGGCGCAAGAGCATTTTGGAAATGCGATAATCTTCGGAGTGTAACGCTGCCCGCCGGCATAACCTGCATCAAAAGCTCTACGTTTGAGGATTGTATCCGTTTGCAGAATATAACAATCCCGAACGGGGTAACGGAGATAGGCAGTGACGTGTTCCGCGGTTGTGACAGTCTTAAGAGTATAACGATACCCGACAGCGTAACGACCATCGGAACGGGTGTATTCTCCGAATGCAGCAGCCTTGAGAGCGTGACGTTAGGCAGAGGAATGTCCGATATTAACGGACTGTTCAAAGAATGCGGCAGCTTAAAGAGTATAACGCTGCCCGATACGGTAACGGCTATAGGAACGTATGCGTTCAGCGGATGCACCGGTCTTGAGTCCATAGTGATACCGGACAGCGTGGAGGTTATAGGAGCCGGTGCGTTTTTGGGCTGCTCAAAGCTTAAAAGCGTAACCATCGGCAGTCGCGTGGAGGAAATAGGCGGAAGTGCGTTTTCGGAATGCATCAGCCTTGAGAGTATAACGATACCCGACGGCGTTACCACGATATACGGCGGTGC
>CAYXBO010000191.1:0-2619 GCA_964463195.1 uncultured Christensenellaceae bacterium
CCACTACGTGATCAGCGGCAAGGGCAGGCTGGAGGTGAACGGTGAAACCTATACCGACGAGAAGAAGGACGTTATCACAACGCTTCCGCACACCTACGTTCTTGACGGCTGGGAGTGGACGGAGGACCTTTCGGGCGCAAGCGTGACGGCGGAGTGCTCCGTCTGCGGGCATAGCGAGACCGCGGCGGCAACTATTAAAAAGGACAGAGTCAATAAAATCCTGATTGCCACGGCATATATCGAGGGCGTAAAGTTTACCGATACGGTGGACGCTCCCGCCGAGCCCGAGCCGCCCACGACGAGCAAAACGGTGATCGAGGGCGTCTGGGACGAGAGCGGGGATATTCCGCAGTTCGTCAGCGACGATTTAAACAGGGTATTCCTGACTTACTTTGACAAAAACGGAGACGCCGTTACGGAGCTGAAAAAGGGTGAAACTTATACGGTACAAATCACCCTGAAGGACAGCGCAAATTATGCGTTCGCGCTTGATCTGGAAACGGAAAAGACGTTCACGCCGTCGATCACAACGACGGTCGAGCCCGATCCCGATAACCCGAATTACAGGCCCGCGACCAACAAGCCGAAAGACGACGGCACGGGTGAAAATCCTGCGGACGCGGTTGTCGTTGCCTATATCCCCGTAATTCTGAGCGGTATCTCGATCGTGCTCATCATCGTGTTTGCGGTTCTTACTTACAGCAACGCGCTTGCGGCGAAGAATGCAAAAGAGAAGATGAAGAGAGTCGTGGAGACGTCGTATTCGGTTGCGCCCGTGGGCTTATTGGCGCTTGTCTTAGGGATTTCGCAGGCGAGCTGGTGGATCGTTGCAGGCGTTCTGATGGGCTGTGCGCTCATCATGGGAATCGTTGCGCTCATGTTCAACGTTAAGAGAAGGCGCACGGTCGAAGCTTTGGAAGAGGAGCGGGAAAGCCTCCGCATGGACGAGCAAAGACGCCGCGACGACGAGATGCGCATGATGCTTTTAGGTATGCAGCAGAATATACAGCAGCAGCAACCGGTCAATTATACCGATATACAGGATATCGTGAATACTGCGGTTTCGGCGCTGCTTCCCAGAATCCAGCAGATGATGGCGCTTCCGCCGGCAAGCGAGGGCGCAAATCCCGAAACGGACGCGCTCCGCGAGCAGCTTGCGGCGCAGGAAGAGCGCATGGAGGAGCAGCAGGAGCTTCTGAATCAGATTCAGAATTACCTCTACGAAGAGGTGGAGGACGATATTTCGTGGCTCGGTGAGAGCGAGGAGACGGTTTCGCTTGAAGAGACCTACGGCGCTTTGAGCGACGAGGGAAAGAAGGCTTACTACGAAATCGGGACCTACATCATGGGTAAGCCCCGCACCTCGCAGGACGACGGGAAGTACGCCGTACTCTTCAAGTACAGCGGCAAAACGGTGTTTAAGCTCGCAATCAAGGACGACGCGCCCGTGGTTTATTATCCTTCGGACGACGGCGGAAAGAGCGAGATACGCGTTACAAGCGCTTCTTCGTTGAAGAAGTTAAAGAGCACCGTCGACCGCGTTATAGAAATAGTCGATAAAAAATCGGAGTAAAGGCTCCCCCCCCCGCCGCGCTTGCACGGCGGGGGTTTATCGTCTTAAAAATGACAATATTTGCAAAAATACTTGACACAAGGGGAATTGTTACATATAATAGAATAGAAAAATGACAGCGTGGGAGCACCCTGATTGTCATTCAGAGCGAAACGAAGCTGCTCCTTTCGGTCATCCTCAGCGGAACGAAGCCGCTCCTTTCGGTCATTCAGAGCGAAACGAAGCCTCCTTTCCGGTCATTCTGAGCGGAACGAAGCCGCTCTTTTCGGTCATCCTCAGCGGAACGAAGTGGAGCGTGAGGATTTAAAGGCGAGATTCTCACGGCTTGCAAGGGCGCAAGCCTGAGAATGACCGGGGAAACGAGATTCTCACGCCCGCGTGGCGGGCTCAGAATGACCGTCGGCGAGTACGCAAAGCGCGGGCTCAGAATGACAGAAAAAAGGCATTTTTCGAAATAAGGATAGTATAATAGTGTTATACAGTTAGGAGGATAAAATGTTGAGAATTCGTCAGGCGGGGGGGGGTATTAAAAGGTAAGAAAAATATCGTTTTAACCTTCATAGCCTTTTTATGCGCCGCAGTGTTTTTCTGCGGCTTTTTTGCTATAAAAAATACCCAAACCGTTCAAGCTTATACCTCCGATGCTGTGCCTACAAAAAACTATATCGGCAATCTTACGTATACGGATTATGCAACGCGAAGCGACAAGCAAATATTCGACAGAACGAAGCTGAATTTACTCTATCAAAAGCTGATAACGGCTGCGAATTATTCGACAACCACTTATGATAATAAAAATGCAAAATCGGCAGTGGACGGCTCCAAGAGCGAAGTTCAAGGTTATTTGACAAAAGCAGGGACTAGCGATTCTACGATCGATTCAAGCGGCAAGAGTACGCAAAAAAAATCTCTTGACTTCGGAACCATGCAAAGCAAGCTTGGCAGTGCGATTACGCTTTCTTTCGGCGGGTACGACTGGACGGTGGTCTACGGTAGGGTAATCCAGTCTGAGGATTCTTGACGATGTTGTATGTCGCTGTAGGATA
>CAYXBO010000192.1:0-2575 GCA_964463195.1 uncultured Christensenellaceae bacterium
TGACTGGCTCGCCAAAAATTACGTCAACACCATGAACGTAATCCACTATATGCACGACAAATACGCCTACGAAAAAATTCAGATGGCTCTTCACGACACTAAGGTGGAAAGACTTATGGCGTTCGGTGTCGCCGGACTCTCCGTCATAACCGACAGCCTGTCGGCAATCAGATACGCAAAGGTTCACCCCGTACGCGGTGAAAACGGACTTATAACCGACTTTACAATTGAAGGCAATTTCCCGAAATACGGAAACGACGACGACAGAGTGGACAGTATCGCCGTGGAAATACTCGAAAAGGTTTCCGCTAAGCTCAAGGAAAACCCGACTTACCGCAACGCCCGCCACACTCTTTCCGTTCTGACTATAACCTCCAACGTCGTCTACGGCAAAAAGACGGGAGCCACTCCGGACGGCAGAAAAGCCAAAGAGGCGTTTGCCCCCGGCGCCAACCCCATGCACTGCCGCGAACAGAACGGAGCGCTCGCTTCCCTCAACTCGGTTGCAAAGCTTCCCTACGACAAATGTCTGGACGGGATTTCCAATACCTTCTCGATAATTCCCGACGCGCTCGGAAAAACCATGGACGAAAAGGTGGAAAACCTTCATACCGTGCTGGACGGTTACTTCAAACAGAACGCACACCACTTAAACGTCAACGTTCTGTCGAGGGAAAAGCTTCAGGCGGCTTACGACAATCCAGAGCTCTATCCCAATCTGACGATAAGAGTTTCGGGCTACGCCGTCAACTTCGTCAAGCTTTCCCGCGAGCAGCAGAGAGAAGTTATCGCCCGTACCTTCCACTCGGCGCTTTAATTAAACGTGAAAGGTTACGTGCACAGCATTCAATCTCTCGGAACGGTGGACGGACCGGGAGTGCGCACGGTAATTTTCTCGGCGGGCTGCCCTCTCCGCTGCGTGTACTGTCACAACCCCGACACCTGGACGACGGCAGAAAGCAAACTGACCGACGCGGACGAGCTCGTAGAAAAGGTCCTCCGTTTCAAACCGTATATCGCCGCACGCGGCGGCGTCACCATCTCCGGCGGAGAGCCTCTTCTCCAGTCGGAGTTTTTTACTTTTGTGGCAAAGAGACTCAAGGAAAACGGCCTGCACGTAGCCCTCGACACCTCGGGTGCAATCCTCGACGACAACGCCCGCGAGCTCCTGAAATATATCGACCTCGTTTTACTGGACGTGAAGTTTACCTCGGAATCAGAGTACCGAAAACTCGCAAACGGGAGCCTTAACAGCGTTATGTCTTTTCTTGCTTATCTCGACTGCAACGGCATCAAAACGTGGATACGCCACGTAGCAGTCCCCGATTTAAACGATACGGAAGAGGACGCGAAGCGTTTAAGAGAGCTGATTTTACCCTACCGCGCGGTTATCGAAAAGGTGGAATTTCTTCCCTTCCGCAAGCTGTGTTTAGAAAAATACGAGAATATGAAAATCGACTTCCCCTTGAAGGACACGCCGGAAATGAGCGCGGAAAAAGCCGCCGAGCTCGCTAAAATCGCCGCGCTGTGACGGCTCTCGGGAAATAATTTATAAAGGATACGAATATGGAAATTACCGAAAAAATTGCAGTGCTAATAGACGCCGAAAACATAAGCTATAAGAACGCGGGGCAAATCGTTACCGCAATGGAGGACCGCGGAAGCGTTCTCATAAAAGTCATAATCGCCAACCTCGCTTCCCAGCAGATGGCGCCCTGGACGGAGGTTGCCAAGCAGTACGCCATGACGGCAACCCAGCAGTTCAGTCTCGTTAAAGGAAAGAACAGCTCGGATATGGCTCTGGTCATTCAGGCGATGAAAATACTTTACGAGAAGCCCTTCATTACGACCTTCTGCATAGTCTCCAACGATTCGGATTTTACCCGCCTCGCTCAGGAACTCAAGGAGCACGACAAAACCGTCATCGGTATGGGTGATAAAAACAAGGTCAAAAAGGAAATGGTAAACGCCTTCTCCGAATTTATCTATATCGAAAACGCCGAGCCCGCCGAAAAGCCCGAAAAGAAAACCGACAAAAAGCCGAGAGCCAAAACAAAGACCGTAATCCCTTATAAAATCAAGGAGTGCCCTATAGAAGAGGACAAAATGAAAGTGCTCGACAAGGTTATAGCCGACCTAATCTCCGCAAACGAATCCGACGCAGCTTACTACAGCGCCATAAATACCGCTATGAAAAAGCAGTTTTCCGATTTCGTTCCGCAGAACTACAACCTTCCCAACATGTCTAAGCTAATCGACAAGGCGCTCGAATTTCTCCCCCGCTACGAGCGCGTCAGCCAGCCCATGCCCAACAACCCCAACGGACTGATTTTATTCGTAAAATACGCTAAAAAGTAGGATTTTTGCTGTTCTTTTTTCTGCGAAGAAAATACACCAATCACTTGTAAATCCAAACACGCTTCAAAGGACTCTTTTGCGCGCCTTACGCCTTAGAGTCCTTGTTAATACCTACAGGTATTGACTGCGGACTCTTCGCCGCAATTCATCGCAAAATAGTCTCTTTGAAGTGCTACGCAATTTTATCGAGCAGATTTCGATAGTATACAAGGCAAAG
>CAYXBO010000193.1:0-2511 GCA_964463195.1 uncultured Christensenellaceae bacterium
GGCGCAAGGCACCTCCCGAGGTAGTAAATGAGTCGTTCGCGCTCGTTTTTTCTGCCCTTAGATATATCCTCGCGACAGCTTCTTACCGGAAAAACGTAATGTATTAAAGCCATAGTCGCGGCGGAGGAAATCCCCACCATATACGGTCCGAAATATTTCGCTCCGTCGTTCTTTACCGTCCTCGTAACCTCTACCCGAGGGAACTTCTCTTTAACCGTTATCTTGATATACGGATAGGTCTTATCGTCCTTTAAAAGAATGTTGTAAGGCGGTTTGTGCTTCTTTATGAGATTGTTCTCGAGAACGAGCGCGTCGATTTCCGACGGCGTTACGATATAACGTAAATCCTTTATCTTCGCAACTAGCGCCAGAGTTTTTGCGTCGTTTACCGATTTCAGAAAATAGTGGCGCACGCGTTTGGCAAGACTTTTCGCCTTGCCTACGTACAGTATTTCTCCGAACTCGTCGAGCATTATATATACGCCGCTGTGGTCGGGCAGTTTTTTGACTTTTTCCGAAACGTTCATTTGTCTATATTATAACACACGGAGAGCTGTTTCAAAAAGAATTTGGCAATATTCCTTATTGACTTTATAGCATATAATATTATACAATAGTAATAACGTTCGTAGCGTTGGTTTTCAGCGGTTTCGGGCGTAATAACACGGAGATTCTCGCTTATGAAAATTCAGGACAATTTACTGCAAGACGCTACCGATTTTTCGGTGGACAGTATCACTCACATCATTAAAAACTTTGAAAAACGCCCTCCGGGAAGTAAAGGTGAAAAGGACGCTACCGACCTTTTTATGAATTCCGCAATGGAAAACGGCTGGGCTGACGAGCTTACTTATGAAGATTTTCAGGTTGCCCCTAAAGCTTTTATGGCTTTTACCAAGGTCGCTCCTGTTTTAATCTTTTTATCGTGGATTTTTTACGTGGTGTCCCCTATCGCCGCCATCCTTTTGGTCGTAGCGGCACTTTTGGTCGTTTTCTTCCAGTTCGTAAGATACAATCAGCTTCTGGACCCCTTCTGCAAAAAAGCTACCGCATATAACGCAATGGCTGCCAAAAAGCCTAAGGGAGAGGTCAAACGCCGCATCTTTATCGTCGGTCACCCCGACGCTGCTTACGAATGGACGCTCTTTCAGCATATCGGTATGAGCGCGCACGTCGCAGGTCCGGTTCTCTCCATTATCGGAGTTTTCCTGACTATCGCTTGCGCTATCGCTTCCATCGTTCTGCACGGTATCGAAATGCCCGTTATGACGGCGCACTGGTATCTCGTACTCATTCCGCTCGCGGCGTTCCCCGGTCTCATTCTTCTTTGGTTGTTCTCCAACTACGGTCACGTGGTTGACGGAGCTAACGACAACCTCACCGGCTGCGCCGTTGCCACCGCCACCCTCAAGTACCTCAAGGAAGCCGGAATCGAATTTGAAAACACCGAGGTCGTCGCAATGATGGGCGCTTGCGAGGAAGCCGGTCTCCGCGGCGCAAAGGACTACGCGAGAAGACACGCCAAAGAAATCAAAGAAAGCGGAGTCGAAACGGTATTTATCGTCCTCGACACCGTCAGAGATTTTGAACACTTCTATATCTATAACCGCGACCTTTCGGGAACCGTTAAGCTCACCCCGAGCGTATGCGAGCTTCTGCAGAAAGGAGCCGCCAAAACAGGAAGATGGGAAAAGAGACTTCCCAACGCTTCCGTATGGCTGGGTGCTTCCGACGCCGCGGCGTTCGTCCAAGGCGGTCTCGATTCCGCGGCAATCGTCGCTATGGACCCCGCTCCGGCTGCCTACTACCACACCAGAAAGGATACCTACACCAACCTCGAGCCCGAGACTATCAAAGCCGGTATCGACGTCGTTCTTCAGACGATTGAGGAATTCGACGAGAACGGTCATTGATAACCATAACGGCTTTTATATAATATAAAAAACTAGTGATAAAAACTTCCCCCTTTACCAAAAGGGGGAAGTTTTTTATCGTCTCAACCTGTACGGAACGGTACCCTGATTTTTATTTTTATAACATATCCTTTTATTTTAACGTTACAGAAATATCTGTTAGCCAAGACATTTTACAGAATTTTATGTAAAATATAATAAAAAAGGAAAAAGGCAATGTTAAATTACGGGGAAGCTTTAAAATATCAAAGAGAAGTAAGAAATCTGAGTCAGACCGAACTTGCAAAAGCAACGGGGCTAAAACAACAAATGATTAGCTATTGGGAAGCAAACAAAGGCTTACCGAACATTGATTTTTGTGTAAGACTTGCGGAGTATTACGGAATTTCCATTGACGAACTGATAGGCAGGGATACAAGTAAAAACTAACTACCCGTCGTAATTGCGAGGGAACGTCACTCTCCGTCATTGCGAGGAGCGTAGCGACAAAGCAATCCAGAAGAAAAAATATGAACGAGCATTTTTCTTACGTATACATTATGTTTAATTATAGAAACGGGACACTTTACACAGGGGTAACGAATAATTTAATTCGCAG
>CAYXBO010000194.1:0-2475 GCA_964463195.1 uncultured Christensenellaceae bacterium
AAGCGGTGTTGTTCGTCCACGACGAGAAACCCGAGGTCCCGCCATTTTAAACGCGCGGACAAAAGAGTATGCGTCCCAACCGCCACGCCGCAGGAATAAACCTCCTCTGCCAGCTCCTTGCTTGACGCGGACCCGAGTGCCAACGCAACCTTAATTCCCAGCGGCTCGAGAGCCTTTCTGAAGGTCTGATAATGCTGAACAGCCAATATACCGGTCGGCGCAAGCACCGCCGCCTGATGCCCGCTTAAAACCGCAAACGCCGCAAGAACTATTGCCACTGCGGTCTTACCGCTGCCGACGTCTCCCATGAGCATGGCGTTCAACGCTCCAGACGACAGCATGGTGTCCGTCATTCCGAGAACAGCCGTCCGTTGCGTTTCGGTAAGCGTCAGACCGAGCCCCTTCATAGCCTCGAAGGCCTGCGCCCTCACGCTCCCGTCGTAACGCCTCGTTTTCTCCGCAGCCGCCGCGTCGCGGGCTTCCTTATACTCGAGCATTTCCCTGAACGCATGCTCCATGAGGATACGGCGCTTTGCGGCTTCGCCCTCCTCGACGGTTTCGGGGGAATGCATTTTAACGTAAGCATCGCTAAGAGGCATAAGCTTATAACGCTGCTCCGCTTCGCAACCGAGATAGTTCTCCGAGATGCATACGCCCGCCGCTTCCTTTGCCATTTTCCCGAAAACGTTCTGAGAAAAATAACCGCGCGTCCGGTAGATTGCACTGACGCCCTTTAAGTAACGGATATCGTCCACCGCCTCGTATTTGACGTTGGTCATGGTAGGCAAGCCGTCGTAATCGAGCTTACCGTAAACTACGAACTCACAATCTCTCTTGAAAATTTTCGCAACGTACGGCTGATTGTACCAAACGAGCTTAATGCGCGTAATTCCCGAAAGGCAATACGCTATAAAAAAATTGCGCCTTCCGCGCCTGACGACGGGCTTCGGGTCTGTAACTTTTACCCTGAGGAGCACGAAATCTCCTATTTCCGCGTCGGAAATATCCGTTGTTTCCGAAAGATTTATATACCCCGCCGGAACAAATCCGGCGAGGTCCTCAACCGTACCGATACCCAATACGGCAAGCTTTTCGACAGCTTTAGGTCCGATGCCTTTTATATCCCTCAGATGCATTACTCGACGGCAACCAGATAGCTGTAATATGCCTGACCGCCGAAGCAAATGGCAACGTCAACGTCGGGAACCTGCGTTTCGATGCTCTCGCGGAGCTTTTCGGCAAGGCTTTCGTCCACGTCCTCTCCGTAATAAGCGGTAACCATGCAGCTGTCCCTGTCTACCAGCTTCTTCACCACCTCGAGAGTAACCGTATTCACGTCGTCGCCCTTTGCGATAACTCCCTTTTCTATTCCGATTATATCGCCGGTTTTAAGGTCGAAGCCGTCCAGCTGCACGTCGCGAACGGCGTGGGTGACTTCCGCGGTTTTAATATCGGATGCGGCTTTCTGCATATTACGGGTGTTTTCTTCAACGCTTGCGTCAGGGTCGAATGCGATTGCCGCAACGATACCCTCCTGAACAGATTTTGTAGCTATAACTACCAATTCAAAGGGCACCAAATCTTTAGCCTGTTCTGCGGCAAGAATTATATTCTTATTGTTGGGAAGGACGTAAACGATATCGGCATTGACGTTCGTCGCTGCGTCCACTATGTCCGCAACCGACGTGTTCATCGTCTGTCCGCCCTGCACGGTCGCGTCTACTCCCAGCTCGTCGAATATCGCGCTTAAACCCTTTCCGTTGGAAATCGCCATCATCGCCATCTTCTTGCGCTCTTTCGGCTTCTGCATACGGCGGAGCTCGCGGTTCTGCTCGAGCATATTCTCTATCTTAGGTCTGTCGAGCTCTCCGAGCGCCAATGCGTATCCCAATGCCAAATCGGGATTGTTGGTATGAACGTGAACCTTTACTAGCTGTAGGTCGCCTACTACGACTACGCAGTCGCCGATACCCATAAGCTGGTCTCTCAAGCGGTCTATATCCGCTATCGTCGCGTCTTTTTTAAGATTTATAACGAAGAATTCCGTACAGTACGCAAAGGTTATCTCATCGAGATTATGAATGTCTGCGACAAATTCTTGTTGCTGAGGATACGAAATTGCCGCTTCTTCCTGATGAGGCGCGACAATCTCCTCTCCCTTCAGCACTTTTAACATTCCGTCGAAGATTACGACGAGTCCTTTTCCGCCGGAGTCGACAACCCCCGCCTGTTTAAGAACAGGAAGCATGTTCGGAGTATCGTCCAGAACTTCGTTTGCCTTCTTGAGAAGCTTGGTAAAAAATACGCTGAAATCCGCGTTTTTTCCGGCAATTTTCACGGCGTAATCGCCGGTCATTCTGATAACCGTCAAAAGCGTACCCTCTTTCGGCTTGGTTACCGCGTCGTACGCTTTCTTTGCGCCGGCAACGAGTGCTTTTGCAAAAATCTTGGTCGTAATAGTCTGATTTTCCGTGA
>CAYXBO010000195.1:0-2452 GCA_964463195.1 uncultured Christensenellaceae bacterium
TTTATCCTATCGTCCGAAAGCTTCATCTTCAGCTCGAAATCAAACCTCGCCCTAGGCATATATTTGACGGTTTGGGTTGCCGATTTTTCATTTTCGGGCTCCCAACGCGCAAACAGCACGACACTTTCCGACGGCATGAGAAAATCTTCCGCAGGGGTTTTCAGGGCGGCGTCACGGTACCAGCCGTCGAAAATCATTCCGGACTTCTGCGGTATCGGAAGTCCGGAAACTCTTATCGGGTCTCCGGTGCTTGCCTTGACTTTTTTTATGGGAGTTCCGCCGTTTACCGCGAACTCGATTTTCTTTTTGAATAAGTCCGCCATGCCCTAAATTCCCTTTATAAGTTCCTTTATAAACGGCTCGAATATAACGCCCTCACGCGTATCTCTGCCGCTTTCCGCAGTAAATTTTATACCCTTGGTTGTGAAATCCACAGCGACGCTCAGTGCCTTTTTATCGCTCACACCGCTGAATACGAGCCCTGCGAAAACCGCAAACAGCACGTCTCCCGCGCCGTGGAAGAAGCCGTCCGATTTTGGTCTTAATTCCTCGCAGCAACCCTCGTCTGAATAGAGTCGCACGCCGATTTTACCGGCCCTTTCCACTCCGCTCACAAGCACGGTCGCACCGCAACTCCGCAGGGCACGCGCGGCAACCTCGGGGTCGGTTTCACCGGTGAGCAAAGTCATTTCCGTTTGGTTGGGCTTGAGATAATTCGCATACGGCAACAGCTTTCTGACTGCCGCGGTCATAGACTCGTCAAAGCCGCCATACAGCTCCCCGCCGTCGCCAAGCACCGGGTCGACGGCAATAACCGCGCCCTCCTTTGCGAATTCTTCTATAATAGACGGCACCAGCTCCGCAATTTCCGGTTTGCCGAGATATCCGGTCATTATACCGTCGAATTTTATGCCGTTTTTCCGCCAGCATTCCAGAATTTTCAGTATTTCAGCACTCATATCGAGATAGGAATAATATTCGACGGCTCCGGTTTGCGACGATAAGACCGCAGTAGGCAACGCCGCCGCCTCAAGTCCTAAGGCTGACAGAATGGGAGCGGCTACCATTACGGACACCCTCCCCGTGCAGGACATATCGTTTATAATAAGAATTTTCTTCATAAACGCATTATATCACCCTTTTTAAGGAAGCACAACAAGGAAGGGAAAATTTTAACAAAATTCCCACTTATTTCCGCACTCTAACTGTTAGCTTGACGCATTTCCGGCCTCTCGGAGTTGACAAATCCGTTACGTTGTATATAATAAATTGATAAGAGGGATTTTTAAGGAGAGGAGTAAAAAATGGCTACAGATATCATAAGACTAACCTTCAGTTTCATCGACACGTTTTTCCACCCGTGTCAGAATTACAAGCATTTTAAAGGGATAAAGTCCGTAAAAAACATAGTTTTCAACGAAGAATGCCCTAAATTCTGCGATTACGATATATATTTTGCCGAAAAGAACGAAAATTCCGAAAAGCCCATGCCGGTATTTTTCAACATACACGGCGGCGGTTTCGTCAAGGGAGACAAAAAACACCGCGTGAGCTTTGCCGAATACATGGCTGACAAGGGAATGTTCGTCGTAAACGTCAACTACAGACTGGCTCCGGAATACCCGTTCCCTACGGCTATGCATGACATTTTCGACTGCCTCGCCTGCCTCGACGGGCTCAGGGAACAATACAACATCGACCTCGGTAAGGTTTTCGTTTCGGGAGATTCGGCGGGTGCGTATTACGCGTCCTTAACCTACTCCGCATTGAAATCCGAAGAGGTCCGTCAGGGTCTCGGGCTTCGCGAAACCAACGTAAATCCCGCCGGACTTTTAAGCTTTTCTGGGATTTACGACCTTGAAGCGGTCTTTTGCCAGAAGCTTCTCGGTATGCCTCGGAAGCTCGCTCACACCTTCTTCGGAACCAAAGTGGATAAAACCATGAAACAGGTTAAGGAACACGAATTGCGCCCGTATTTCTCCCCGATAGAGCACATAAACGAAAACTGGGGCAAGATTTTCGTATCCTTCTCAACCCACGACTTCTTCCTGAAGGGTCAGGGCGAAGAATTCTTAAAGAAACTCGAAGAGCACGGTATACGTTATTCGGCGGACATCGCCCCGCGCATAGTGGAAAATCACTGCTACCATCTGCTCTTCTATAAAAAGTACAGCAAAATCTGCATGGCGAAAGCTATCGACTATATTAAAGAGGTCTGCGGAGAGTAGATTGCGTTCTTTTTTCTGCGAAGAAAATACACCAAAAAAGACGCTGTAACGCCGCGAACACGCGATTTCATCGCTTCCGTTCGCGGCTTTTGTCTTTGTTGGTTACTTGTTCATTCTCACCGTCATTGCGCGGAGCGTAGCGACAAAGCAATCCGGAGTTTTAATAAATATCCACAACTCAATGACGAACTTCGTAGAGTTCGGAATTGAATTTCACTGTCCGC
>CAYXBO010000196.1:0-2452 GCA_964463195.1 uncultured Christensenellaceae bacterium
ATAGAGCTTGTACTGGTTGCGGTTTACCTTGTCCTTTATACTCTCGGGCGTTCTGTCCAGAGAAATAGGACGGATAGCCTCGTGAGCGTCCTGAACGTTAGCCGCTTTCGTCGCGTAAAAATTGGGCTTTTCGGGCACGTAATCGTCGCCGTACTGTCCTTTGATAAACGCGAGCGCGTCCCTCTGGCTGTCGGGTGATATGCGGACGGAGTCGGTACGGATATAGGTAACGAGCGCTACGTGACCTTCTCCCGCCATTTCGATACCCTCGTAAAGCTGCTGGGCAACCTGCATAACCTGCGGCGCGGAAAGCCCCAGCTTATGGGAGCCGTCCTGCTGCAAGGTCGAAGTGGTAAACGGCGGCTGAGGGCGGGTTTTGGAAACGCCTCTCTGAACCTTATCTACGGTATACGTCGCCGCGCCGAGAAGTGCAAGAACCTTATCGGCGGTTTCCTTATCCTCGACCTTTACTTTTTTGAGTTCTGCATCCTGAAACTGAGCGCGGAACACCTTTCCGCCACCCTCTTTCGTAAGAAATGCGAATATGTTCCAATACTCTTCGGGGGTGAAGTCTCTTATTTCCCTCTCTCTGTCGACCAGCATCTTGAGAGCCGCCGACTGCACGCGTCCGCCAGAAAGTCCGGATTTGATTTTCTTGTTGAGTATGGGGCTGATTTTATAACCGACCAGTCTGTCGAGAACCCTTCTCGCCTGCTGTGCGTCTACAAGACGCATATTTATTTCGCGGGGGTTGGCGAGAGCCTTTCTGACCGCCTTCTGAGAAATTTCGTTGAACTCGATACGGTTGCTGTTAGCGTCCAGCCCTAAGACGTTGGCAAGATGCCACGATATCGCTTCCCCTTCTCTATCCGGGTCGGTTGCGAGATAGACGGTTTCGGCCTTGGATACAGATTCCTTCAACCGCTTTATCGTATCCTTCTTATCCTTGTTGACCACGTATTCGGGTTTGAAATCGTGTTCAACGTCAATTCCGAGACTTCTTTCCGGAAGGTCGCAGACGTGTCCTCCGGACGCTACTACTCTGTACTCCTGACCGAGATATTTCTGAATGGTCTTGGCTTTGTTGGGTGATTCGATAATGATTAGTTTCATATTATACTCCGTAGGTGTTGTTACCTGTTTTTTTAATAATTCCGAAGAGCTCCATTTGCGCAAGAAGCGAAGACAAAACCGCAACCGAAAGACCCGTCTTTTCGAGAATTACGTCAAAGTGAAGGTCTCCCCGTTCGAGCTCCTTAACGATTAGCTCTTCGTTGAAGTCGAGCTGCATTGCGTTCGGCTCCTCTATTTTAATGTTTGACATATTTTGGTCTTCCAAAATATCGTTTACATCCAAAACCATCGCGGCTTGCATCTTTTTGATGAGGCCGTTGGAGCCCTGTCCGTATTTGGAATTGAGATTTGCCGGTATAACGTAAAGACCGCGACCGTATTCTACGGCAAAATCGGCGGTTATCAGAGAGCCGCTTTTCTCGCCGGCTTCCGTAACAAGAACGCCGCCCGAAAGTCCGGCTATTATGCGGTTACGCTCCGGAAACTGATAGTAGTTGGGCTTAACGCCTAAAGGATACTCGGAAATAATCAGTCCCTTTTTTTCGACCTCGGCGTAAAGCTCTCGGTTCTCGCTGGGATATATAACGTCTATTCCGCAACCCAAAACGCCTATGGTTTTACCGCGTTCCGAAAGAGCCGTGCGGTGAGCCTCGCTGTCCGCGCCGCGGGCAAGTCCGCTGACTACGGTAAAGCCTGCAAGCGTCAGTCCCTGAGTGAATTTCACCGTCATATCTCTGCCGTAACGCGAAAGGTTTCGGCTTCCTACCACGCTTATACACTTTGTAGATAAAAGGCTTAAATCTCCTTTGGCGTACAGGACGAGGGGCGGCTCGGAAATTTCCTTAAGCTGCTCGGGATAGTTCTCGTCGTATACCGTAACGATTTCTATACCCCTTGACGCATATAAACCTACCATATCGCCGTAAAGCTTGTCGTCTCTCGAAAACGACAGGCTTTCGTAAATCTTTTCGCCGAACTTTTTTACTATTCCTTCGCGGAAGCTTTCGAGGTCGGTATACAGCTTTTCCGCGTCGAACTCCGCGAAAATCTGCCTCGCCTTATTCAGCGAAACGCCCTTGGTATTCGTCAACCAGAATAACGACTTTATTTTATTGTCGGCTTTTCTCATAGATAATAATTCTTGGTGTCTAACGTTCTGTACTGAATTGCTTCGGCAACGTCCATTGCCTCTATGTTCTCTCTTCCCGCAAGGTCGGCAATCGTTCTCGCCGTTTTGAGAATGCGGGAATGCCCTCTCGCGGACATTCTGAAGGTCTTGAACGCCCGCTCAAGCAGTCTCTCCGCGCCCTCGTCTATTTTACAATACTCTTCAATCATAGGCTCGGTCATCTGGGAATTGACCGTTATGCCGTCGTTC
>CAYXBO010000197.1:0-2399 GCA_964463195.1 uncultured Christensenellaceae bacterium
GCAAGAAAGCTCGGAGCGATTATAAATCTCGACGACATTTCGCACATCGACTTTCTCGAGAAGGCGGCGGGGCTTCCCGAAAAGCTTTGCTTAAGATACAACCCCGGCGGAGACTTCAAGGTAGGAACGTTCATTATGGGAAATCCCAACGACGCCAAATACGGACTGACCCGCGCGCAGATGTTCACCGCGGTCAAAACGCTCATGGCTAAAGGGGTTAAGGAATTCGGTATCCATTCCTTCCTCGCATCTAACACTCTCGGCAACGAATACTATCCCGAGCTTGCCAAAGTGGTGTTCCAACTTATAAAAGACCTGCACGACGAGCTGGGAGCCAAATTCGTTCTCGCCAATCTTTCGGGCGGCATCGGAATTCCGTACCGCGAGGACCAGGAGAAAAACGATATCGCGGTTATCGGAAAGGGTGTGGAGAGGGTTTATAAGGAAATTTTCGGAGGGACCGACATCGCCCCCGCGATTTATACCGAGCTCGGCAGGTTTATGCTCGGACCCTACGGCTTGCTTATAACCACCGCAATCCACCAGAAGCATATATATAAGGAATATATCGGAGTCGACGCTTGTGCGGCGAACCTCATGCGCCCCGCAATCTACGGAGCGTATCACCACATAACCGTTCTCGGCAAGGAGAACGCGCCGCGCACCGAAAAATACGACGTAGTAGGCTCCCTGTGCGAGAACTGCGACAAATTCGCCATAGACCGTATGCTTCCGAAGATTGAGAACGGAGATATCCTTGCAATCCACGACGCGGGCGCCCACGGATACTCGATGGGGTATAATTACAACGGTAAGCTCAGAAGCGCGGAAATTCTGCTTCGAGAAGACGGCACCTTCAAGATGATAAGACGCGCGGAAACTCCGGAGGATTACTTTGCAACGTTTGATTTTATGCCTGAGTTTGCTAAATAATGTAGCTATAGCTACATTATTTAGCTTTTCTTGGTCAGGATTTTAAGTAAGGGACTGAGAATTTTAGGACAACGGACGCATATAATTTTCATTTTCCACCTCGTGCATATGTTTTCGTATGCAATATATGGGACAGGTGAAGAAAATGTTACGGGACGCATAGCCGAAATATTACGGAGGGGTAGGGCGTTCCGATAAAGAAAGGAAACAAAAAAGCACCACGAACGTGGTGCTTTTCCGTTACGATAAACTTCTGACGCTTATCTGTCTGCTTTTTTAAGAGTGCGCAGGCATCTGGTGCAGACGTAAGCACGTTCCACTCTGCCGTTTTCGTCGGCGAGCTGAACTTTCTGAACGTTGGCTCCCCAATACGTGGGAGATTTGATGTTAGAATGGCTGACTTTATTTCCGCTCATGCGGCCCTTGCCGCAAATACTGCAAACTTTTGACATATTTTGTACCTCCATCGCAATAGCTAGAACATTTTATCATTAAATAAAAGGTTTGGCAACAGATTTTCGGTCAAAAATAAAAAAATACTTGCAAATTTTCTATCGGTAATATATTATAATATACAGATAGTTGTTTGCACGCGGGATTTTGCGGTAAATCCGCAGCCTGAAAGCCGTAAATCAAAGGTTTTTGAGCCAAATCTCAGCGTAATTCCGTACATAGGATTGCAGACGCTCAGATATTATATATTGTTGAAGAGAGGTAACCGTGTCACTGTCAACAGCCAATAAATATGGAAAAATTTCCATTGCGGACGACGTTATCGCCAAAATTGCGAATAAAGTTACGTCCGAGAGTTACGGTGTTGCAGGGCTTGTTCCGATTAGGTTTTCGGACAGTATTATGATGCTTTTCAACAAAGAGCCGGCAACCAAAGGCGTTAAACTGGTTACGATAGATAATAGAGTTTTTGTAGATATATACGCGCTTGTGAAAGCAGGAGTGAATAAAGAAGCGGTCGTGGAATCGGTTCAGTCCGCTGTAAGATATAATGTGGAACGCTTCTCAGGAATGCGCGTCAAATCAGTAAACGCACACGTTGTCGGGACAAAATTGTAGTTTCGGCTAATAATCGCGGTCGGGGCTACCTAACCGAGGTAACAGTGTATGTATAATATATTAACCGGCGAACTTCTGGTAGAAATGCTGAAGGGCGCCAGCGCGAATCTGGAGCTGAATAAATCGGCACTCAACGCGCTAAACGTATTCCCCGTTCCGGACGGAGATACTGGTACTAATATGGGACTTTCAATGAGTTCCTGTTTAAAAGAGGTGGCAACGGCAGACCCGGACAACGTAAAATCCGTAGCTGCTGCTTTTGCCAAGGGTTCTTTGAGGGGCGCGCGCGGTAACAGCGGCGTTATTTTGTCGCAAATTCTCAAGGGAATATCCGAAGTTTTCACGGAAAATCAGACTATTACGACCAAGATTTTTGCAAAAGCACTCGTTGCCGG
>CAYXBO010000198.1:0-2382 GCA_964463195.1 uncultured Christensenellaceae bacterium
CAAGCTTTGCATAAGCCTCTTTGGGGTCCATCCAGTTGTTGGTGGGACCTGCGTTGTCTTTTTCTCTTGAGCAGATAAAGGTGCGACCCTCGACACGCGCAACGTCGTTTACCGCCGTGCGGTGATAGAGACAGCCGGGAAGAAGCTTGTTGTTGAGTTTCAAAACTTCGCCGGTTTTGACTGCGATGTCGGTGAGTTCTTTAAGTTGCTTTTTTTCGCCCGTAATCCATACCACTTCATCGGGAGTGAAGAGGTCGGCGTACTTCTTGACGAAATCAAGAACTGATTTGTTCGTGGTGAGTTCTGCCATAAATATTCTCCTCGTTTTAATGAATTTAGCGCAATCGCTAACGCCATAATATTAACACATAAGCCGCTCAAGTGCAACAATTTTTCAAAATTAGGCGTAAAAATTGATTTGACGGAGAATTTAGGGTGTTTACGTGGGTGCGGGAAAGGTTTTTTTTAAGCGTTAAAAATTCCCGTTGGATTTTTGAGGTTCAATCAGTTGTAAATTTAATTAAGGATATGTTATACTTACATCTAATAATTAAAATAAAAGGAGATATTGCAAATTATGGAACGATTTTACAAAAAATTTGTCAACGAAACAATAGACAATAGCGGCAAGCTGACGGATATCTCCTACATTATTCCGGAGAACTTCAACTACGCTTTTGACGTTCTCGACGAACTCGCGAAGATAAGACCCAACGACCGCGCGATGATTTGGGTAGGGTCCGACGGCGAAGAAAGGACTTTCACTTACGGAGAAATGTCCAGACTCTCTTCTCAGGCTGCCAATTTCTTTAAAAGAAACGGCGTCAAGAAGGGCGACAGGGTAATGTTGGTGTTGAAGCGTCATTTTACCTTCTGGATTGCTATTATGGGACTTAACAAAATCGGAGCGGTGGTTGTTCCCGCAACGCACCTTCTGATGAAAAAGGATTTCGTCTACAGATTTAACGCAGCGGGTATAACCGGTATCGTCTGCACCCCCGACGACGGCGTTTACAAACAGGCGGAAGCGGCTTTCGAGGAATGTCCTTTCGTCACATTCCGCGCAATTATAAAAGAGAAAATCGACGGCTGGCAGTGCTTCTTAAAAAGCGTCCTCGAAGAGAGCGACGTTTTCGAGCGCCCCGCGGATATTTCCAAGGACGACCGCATGATAATGTATTTTACCAGCGGCACTACCGGTTATCCGAAAATCGCAACCCACGACAACACCTACGCTCTCGGGCACCTGACCACGGGCGTGTGGTGGCATAACCTCAAGCCCGGCGACCTTCACCTGACGATTGCCGACACCGGCTGGGGTAAAGCGGTTTGGGGTAAGCTTTACGGTCAGTGGCTTGCCGAAGCGTGCGTATTTACCTACGACTTCGACCGTTTCCACAGCAGCGAAATACTTCCCATGTTCGCGAAATACGGAATTAACAGCTTCTGCGCTCCGCCGACCATGTACCGCTTCTTTATAAAAGAGGATTTGTCGAAGTACGACCTTTCCTCCTTAAAGTACGCGACCGTTGCGGGCGAAGCCTTGAACCCCGAGGTTTTCAAACAGTTCTACGAAGCTACCGGTCTGAAGCTCATGGAAGGCTTCGGTCAGACAGAAACGACGCTTACCGTTGCCAACCTTCCCGGTATGGAGCCGAAGCCCGGCAGCATGGGTAAGCCCAATCCGCAATATACTATAAGGTTAGTGAACGACGACGGAGAGGACGTTCCGATGGGAGCTTCCGGAGAAATCTGCGTCGATATCTCGAAGGGTCGTCCCGTCGGTCTCTTTAAAGAGTATTTCAGAGACGAAGAGAAAACCAACGAAGTCATGCACGACGGTCTTTACCACACCGGCGATATGGCGTGGCGCGACGAGGACGGTTATCTCTGGTACATAAGCCGTAAAGACGATATGATAAAATCCAGCGGATACCGCATCGGACCCTTTGAAATCGAGTCGGTCATAATGGAGCTTCCGTACGTTCTCGAATGCGCCGTAACGGGCGTTCCGGACCTTGAGGGCGAAAGAGGGCAGCTCGTCAAGGCGACGATAGTTCTCGTCCCCAGAAAGAAGGAACCGTCCGACGCTCTGAAAAAGGAAATTCAGGATTACGTCAAGCACGCGACCGCTCCGTACAAATATCCGAGAGTAGTCGAATTTGTTGACGCTCTTCCCAAAACCATCTCCGGTAAAGTCCGCAGAGTGGAAATAAGGAAAGAGGAAAAGTAAGACTGAAGTGTACTTTTTGTTTCGCGACAAAATACACCAATCACTTGTAAATCCAAACACGCTTCAAAGGACTCTTTTGCGCGCCTTACGCCTCAGAGTCCTTGTTAATACCTACGGGTATTGACTGCGGACTCTTCGCCGCAAATCAT
>CAYXBO010000199.1:0-2375 GCA_964463195.1 uncultured Christensenellaceae bacterium
TGGTAATAGGTTCGGGACCTATCGTCATCGGACAGGCGGCGGAGTTCGACTATGCGGGAACGCAGGCTTGCCGCGCGCTTAAAGCGGAGGGCTTAGAGGTGGTACTCGTCAACTCCAACCCAGCGACCATTATGACGGACAAGACCACCGCCGACCACATTTACATCGAACCGCTTACCACGGAAACCTTAAAGAGAATAATAATCGACGAAAAACCCGACAGTCTTCTGTCCACCCTCGGCGGGCAGAACGGTCTGACCTTGGGAATGCAGCTTGCAAAAGAGGGCTTCCTCGAGGAGCACGGAGTTAAGCTTCTCGGCGCAGACCTAGACACAATCGACAAAGCCGAGGACAGAAAGATGTTCAAGGAGACGATGGAATCTATCGGCGAGCCATGTATTCCGTCGGACATCGTTTACGATTTACAGTCCGCGGTAGAGGTCGCGGCAAGGATAGGATATCCGGTAATCGTCCGTCCGGCGTTCACCTTGGGCGGCACCGGCGGCGGTATCGCAAACGACGAAGAGGAATTGAGAAGAATTGCCGAAACCGGCTTGAGACTGTCTCCTATCACGCAGGTTCTCATAGAAAAATGCGTTTCCGGCTGGAAGGAGATAGAGTTCGAGACGATAAGGGACAACGCCGGCAACTCCATTGCGGTGTGTTCCATGGAAAATATCGACCCCGTAGGTATCCACACCGGAGACAGTATAGTCATCGCTCCTGCGGTAACCCTTTCCAATAAGGAATATCAGATGCTCCGTTCGGCGGCTTTGAATATCGTCGAAAGCCTCAAGATAAACGGCGGCTGCAACTGCCAGTTCGCTCTCCACCCGACCAGCATGGAATACGCGGTTATAGAAGTCAACCCGCGCGTTTCGAGGTCGTCTGCCTTAGCTTCCAAAGCAACCGGCTATCCCATTGCCCGCGTAGCGTCCTTAATTGCCGTCGGTTACAACCTCGACGAAATTCAGAACGCCATAACCAAAAAGACCTACGCCTGCTTCGAGCCTACCGTAGACTATTGCGTGCTGAAGGTTCCGAAATGGCCGTTTGACAAATTCGTTTACGCCAAGAAGACTCTCGGAACGCAGATGAAAGCAACCGGAGAGGTCATGTCAATCGGCACAAACTTTGAACAGGCGATAATGAAAGCCGTCAGAGGCTGCGAAATAGGTCTCGACACCCTGACAAAACCGTCTGTTGCGGCATGGTCGGACGAGGAAGTCTTTGAAAAGGTGGGCGAGCCCGCGACGGACGAAAGACTTTTCGTCGTCTACGAAGCCGTCAAACGCGGAATGCCTTTGGAGACTATCCACGAAAAAACCATGATTGACATGTGGCTTTTGTCGAAGCTTAAAAACCTCGTCGTTATGGAGACTAAGCTTAAGGAGGAGCCTCTCACCGACGAGCTCTATAAAGAAGCCAAAAAGCGCGGTTTCCTCGATAAAACCATTGAAAGACTGTCCGGACAGAAGGTTAAGAAGCCCATACTCATGAGCTATAAAATGGTCGACACCTGCGCCGGAGAGTTCAGCGCGGAAACGCCGTATTTCTATTCCACCTTCGACGAGGAAAACGAAGCCGCGATTTTCAAGAAGAACAAGACTTCGGGTAAAAAGACGGTCATCGTTTTCGGCTCCGGTCCGATTAGAATAGGACAGGGAATAGAATTCGACTACGCTTCCGTTCACTGCGTCAAAACCCTCAAAAAGAAGGGCTACGACGTCGTTCTGGTCAACAACAACCCCGAAACGGTCTCGACGGACTACGACACCGCGGACAGACTTTATTTCGAGCCGCTGACCCCCGAGGACGTGTGGAGCGTCATAGAGGTCGAAAAACCGGTGGGCGTCGTCGTTGCCTTCGGCGGACAGACGGCAATAAAGCTCACCAAGTTCTTAGCCTCCAAAGGCGTGAAAATTCTCGGGACCTCCTCGGATTCCATCGACGCTGCGGAAGACAGAGAGCGCTTTGACGACATTATCGGAAAGCTCGGTATAAAACGCGCCGAGGGTATGACCATCATGACCGAAAAGGAAGCCCTCGCCGCCGCAAAGAAATTGGGATATCCCGTTCTTATGAGACCGTCCTACGTTCTCGGCGGACAGAATATGATAATCGCGTTCTCGGACGACGATATCAAGGAGTACATGAAGATAATTCTCGCGACCAATATCGAAAATCCCGTTCTCATCGACAAATATCAGATGGGCGTTGAGTTCGAAGTGGACGCGGTTTGCGACCGAATGGATATTCTCATTCCTGGTATCATGGAGCACGTAGAGCGCGCGTGTATTCACAGCGGCGACAGTATCTCAATGTATCCGCCTATGAACCTCACGGGTGCGTTTACCGAAAAGCTCGTCGAGTAC
>CAYXBO010000200.1:0-2362 GCA_964463195.1 uncultured Christensenellaceae bacterium
CAACGGAATTTTTATCCGTGCGGGGATATTCAAATGTGCTCAGGATTTTACCGGCAGCACTATGATAATTCCCGATGAAAAAGCCACGTATTACGCGACGATGTATAGTGACCGTTTCAGTATGATAACGAAAAGTAATTTCAGGAGCGACAGGCTGTTTCCCGTTCTCGTCGTGAACAAGTATAACGACAAGGAAATGCACACTATAGCGACTTCTTACAATTCCGTACTTTACACGCGGTACGACGAAACCACCGAAAACCGTCCGATATACGATTATCCGGTCTATCCTGTTTCGGCGTTACCGGTAGGGGACAATTCTTTGGTTTACTATTACTATTTCCCGTATGCCGCAGACCCCGCATACGACGAGGACGCGCAGAGAACGGCGCAGATAAGCTTCCGTATAATGGACAACACCTTAAGCGGAAGCAAGAATTTCGACAATCTCATAATGCCCGCGGTTTTTGTGGACGGTATGGGTTTCGAGACGGACAGCCCGTACTTCAACGCACTTATGGGAGGGGGCTCGGCTCTGCTTTATAAGGCGAACGGAAAGACTCTCACGCTTCAGAAAATGGTTTGGAATTCGACTGTCAAAAAGACTTATCAGACCGTTGTCTACGGCAACCGCATGGCGGTTGTAGAGGAGTACGACGCGGGGAATGACGTTATCAAATACGGAGCGTATACGGTAAGCGTCACCAAAAACAGCGCCAAGCTGACGGTGCCGTTCGTGTACGACGAACTCACTCCGTTCTTCGGCGACTACGCCACGGGGGCGGTAACCGATTCCGACGGCACCCGCACCTTTTACCGTGTGAAATACGACGGGAAGCAGGAGCAGATTTATAACGTTTACGCCTTGAAAAACGGCGTTTACGTGGCGCGGGTATTAAGCGACGGCAAATACATTTACGGCTTGTATTCCAATCAGGGAGCGTCGCTTATCGATTACGGCGCGGAACAGATGACGCTCTTTGAAGAGTTTTTGACGGACGGAGAATTTGTCAGAACGACGGTCATTGCGCGCGTCGGAGACCACGACGTATTTTACAAGCTGGGGCATTGAAAATGGTTACGAGGGTAGGCGGAGCGGAATACATAGAAGAGGCGGCGAGGCTCATACGGGAGGGCGAAGCAGTGGCGTTTCCGACGGAAACCGTCTACGGTCTCGGTGCGTCGGCGTTCGACGGAAAAGCCGTCGGTAAGATATTCGCCGCAAAAGGCAGACCTCAGGACAACCCGCTGATAGTTCATATTGCGGATACGGAAATGCTTGATAAAGTCGCGGTGGATATTCCCGACGGAGCGCGTAAACTGTTTGAAAGGTTTTCCCCCGGACCGCTCACTGTAATTCTCAAAAAGGCTCCCGAAATACCGCTATCGGTTACCGCAAACCTCGAAACCGTGGGTATCCGTATACCGTCGCATCCTATGGCGACCGCGCTTATAAAAGCTGCCGGAGTAGGCATTGCCGCGCCGTCGGCAAACACCTCTAAAAGAATCAGTCCTACGACTGCAGAGCACGTTTTAGAGGACATGAACGGCAAAATCCCATTGATACTCGACGGCGGCGCGTGCGCTGTGGGAATAGAAAGTACAATCGTCGATATGACCAAAGACGTGCCGGTCGTTTTGCGCCCCGGAGCAATTACGGTCGAGATGCTGTCCGAGGTTTTAGGCACTGTCAGAACCTTTAGCGGAGAGGTAAAAATCGCCGAAGCTCCGGGAATGAAATATACCCATTACGCGCCGGTAGTTCCGTGCTGTCTTGCGGCGACTCCGGAGGCTGCGACGAGGTTTATTTCGGAAAATCCGGAAGCTGTGGTTATCGGGCGAGACGGGTTCCTTGATAAGGTTTCGGGGGGAGAGAAAATTTCTCTCGGAAAGGACGCGGAGAGCATGGAGAAGGGCGTTTACGCCGCGATGCGCCGCGCGGAAAAAATTTATAAAGCAATAGTGGTGGAGCTTCCGTCCGACAAGGGATTGGACGCTTCCGTCAAAAACCGTCTGATGAAATCGTCGGGCGGGAAAATAATTTATTAGGAGGTATTGTTATGAAGATAGCAATTGCATGCGACCACGGCGGAATTTGCCTTAAACAGGCGGTAGTGGAGGTTATCACCGAGCTCGGTCATACTTACGAGGATTTCGGTTGCTTCGACGGGATGTCGGTGGATTATCCCGAATACGCAATAAAGGCGGCAAACGCCGTCGCTTCCGGCGACTGCGAATTGGGAGTTCTGATGTGCGGAACGGGTATAGGAATGTCCATTGCCGCAAACAAAATTAAAGGGATTCGTTGCGGTCACGTAACCGACGCGTTCTCTGCGGAAATGACGAGAGCCCACAACAACGC
>CAYXBO010000201.1:0-2296 GCA_964463195.1 uncultured Christensenellaceae bacterium
CCGCAACCATGTATATAAGATTAATATCCAGAAAATATGGGGTCTTGGCACTCCGAGGCGACCGGACGAAGCGTTCTCGACTACGTCGTAAAATTGAAAGAGCAGAAGGGCTTTACTATGATAATGGTTACGCATAACCTCAATATCGCCGATATGGCGGATACCGTTATCAGAATGAACAGCGGAAGAATTACCGAGACGGTAAAGAATGCTAAAAAGAAATCCGCTTACGAAATAGGGTGGTAATATGTCGGTAGGATTAAAGGACAGCCTGAAGCTTATCGGTGTGACGATAGTTACGTTCTGCGCAGTGTTCGTCTGCACCTTCTTTCTGAATTTTTACCTCGACGCAAAGTTTCTCGACCTCGGCGCGGAGTCTCCGGAAATTATCGTTATGTACGACGCGCAGATGGCTACCGCAAAGCTTACCTGCGCCATAAGCGGCGGCTTCCTCGGTCTTATCGCCGTCGTTATGCTGGCGTTTTATATTAAACTCTATATAGACGGTCACGAAAAACAACTCGGAATTTTAAAGGCGATGGGATATTCCGACGGCAAAATCGCGCTCGGATTTTCCGTTTTCGGAGTGAGCGTTCTACTGGGAACCGCGCTCGGCTTCGGCGCGGGATTTATAATCATGCCGACCGTTTACGAGGGTATGACTATAGTCGGGCTTCCGGAAATCGCCATTACCTTTCATCCCGTCCTTTTGCTTCTGATTGCGCTTCCGACCTTGGTATTTTCCGCATTTTCCTGCCTGTATGCGTATTTTGCGCTTCGCCGACCGGTTTCCGAAATGCTTCGCGGGAAAAGCGGCGCTACGCCTAAAATCAAGGCAAAAGCCGAAAAGGAACGCAGTTTTAAAGAGGAAATGTGCCTTAAAACCCTGTTCGGCAAAAAATCCTTAGCGTTTTTCGTAGCCTTCGCCGCGTTCTGTTTTTCGGCAATGGTTCAGATGTCCGTGTCCATGCTCGACCTGAGCACCGTTACTATGGGCGGCATAATCCTCGTCATCGGCGTGGTGCTTGCCGTAACCACAATTTTTATGGCGATAACCACACTCGTCAACGGCAACGTCAAGAATATTGCAATTATGAAAGCCTTCGGCTATTCCATGAAGGAGTGTTCCTTAACAGTCCTCGGCGGGTACCGTATTTTCGCCGCCGTCGGGTTTGCCGTCGGAACCGTCTACCAGTACGTACTGCTGTCTCTTATGGTGAACATCGTCTATAAGGACGTCGCTGCCGTCCCCGATTACAGCTTCAACGTGCCCGTTTTATTCATAACTCTTGCGTTATTTGTAGTTTTTTACGAGGCGGTAATGCTATTGTTTACCTATAAAATCTCAAAGATTTCCGTAAAAACCGTCATGCTTGAGGACTGACCGCAGCCCGTTTTGCATAGACCTGCGCCGTATGACTTGACAACGAAAGCCAAAAACATTATTATGAAATGCACGGAAGGTTGGCTGAGCGGTCGAAAGCGGCGGTCTTGAAAACCGTTGATGTGAAAGCATCCTGGGGTTCGAATCCCTAACCTTCCGCCAAGAGCACCCAATTTGAACCCAAGGGGAACAAATTGAGTGCTTTTTCTGTTTTCGCGGTATTCGCTCAATTCAGATAAATCATCTTCATCAAGTTTGAATTTCAGCGGAGGTTTCGGCGAAGTGTTGTAGAAGATGTAAACACAATCGTCGAATAACACCACGCGATATATGAACGAGTCGAAGAACTCATTCTTTTCTTCATCGTTTTGATATTGCTTTTTTGCGAAATAGTTCAGGAAAACCTTTACTTTTTCGCAATCGAGCGGCTGAGTTTGCCGTGCTGTTTCTACGGCGATTTTGCTTTCCGATTCATCACTTTGTTGCTCCAATTCAAGCAACTTTCTTTTTGTGGACTTCGTGACAATTCCTGCCGCAATTGCGGAAAGAAAACCGTCAATTGCCTTTTGTACTTGGTTTAGTTCCTTGTCGAGTAATGCAACCCTGTCTGTATTTTGCAAGCTTTCGTTAAACTTTTCTGTTACCGCAACTGCGAGTTTGTCTATCACATTCGGTCGCAATACATATTCAACTGTCATTCCGAATACTAAGTCTTCTAAATATTGGATTTGTCTGATTTGAAAAAAGCTCTTTTTTCTTCAGCATCATACCCGTGTTCAATTATTTTATATGGACTTAAAGAAAATTCACAACAGTCTGCAAGCATTTCCTATTAATTAAAATACGGCGGAACGAAGCCGCCGTTATTTTTTGTGTAAATGCAGTTGCGCGGGCTACGCCTTTAACAGCGAG
>CAYXBO010000202.1:0-2292 GCA_964463195.1 uncultured Christensenellaceae bacterium
CCGCGTCGTCCGCGTCCATGCACTCGATAATGTCGGCGGCGTGTTCCGTGTCCATGTCCTCGATATAGTCTTCGGCGTTTTCCAGATAACTGAACACGTCGGAGAGTTGTTCGGGGGAAAGCACGCGCGCCAGACGCTGTTGCGCTTGCTCGCTGAGGCTCGGATATATGTCGGCGATGTCGCCTTCGTGGTAGTCGCTTAAGCGTTCGGCAAGCTCTTCGTCGGGGATATCCTGTTCGATTAACTCATAGAGCTGTTGCAAAACGCCCTGTAATTCTTCCATATACCGCCTCCCGTAACTTTTTATTTAATTATATCATTGCGCCAAGCAAAACACAATCATAAAGTTTGTGTTTTTTGCCGTTGTGAAAAAATATAAAAATTTGTGTTTTTGTAACAGAAATTACAAAATTCGTATTGCAATCGATAAAAAAATATGATATCATAATTTCGTATGCAGGAAATATTGAAATCTATTAACGAAGCCGAAGAAAAAGCGGCTGAAATAAAGGCGTCGGCGCAGCAAAAAGCGGCTGAAATCGCGGGGAACGCGGAAGAGCGTTCCGCGGAAATTGCAAAGCTTTCGGAAGCGGAATGCAAGGCTTACCGCGAAAAGGCAATTAAGGAAGCCGAAGAAGCGGCGCAAAAGTTCTACGACGGTCAAATCACCGTAAAGCGTGCGGAAGCGGCAAAGTACGCCGCGGACTGTCTTAAAGCTTGCGACAACATAGTAAGCGACGTAGTACGGAGGGTTGTGCGTGGCGGTTGTTGAAATGGGCAAGCTCAATTTGGTCGCCATGTCCTACGAAAAGGATAAGGTGTTAAACGCGCTGCAAAAAACGGGCGCGACCGAAATCAAGCTGCACTCTCAAACTGAATACGCTTCGCCTATGACGGCGGACTGCGAAAGCCTGAAAGAATATCTTGCAGGGCTCGAAGACGCGCTTTCCAAAATTGTCGAGAGCGTGGATAAGTATATTTCGCGCAACAAAATCAAGGACGAAAAGCCCGAGAAAGATTGCGAAATAACTTATTCCGAATTTATAGGCGCAAAGAATTTAGAGGCGGAAGCTGACAAAACGGTTGAAGAGGTCAACCGTATTTTGGAAGCGCAGAAAAAGTACTCCGCGGAGCTTGCAAAAGTTAAGCGTATGCTTGCGGAAGCGGAAATTTATGCTTCCGTCACACAGCCTTTAAAGATTGAAAACACCGCGCACACGCGCTTTAAAATAGGCACGATCCCTTCGTCCGCAAAGGAAAATTTCATACAGGCAATAGGGGAATTGCCCCTCGCTTCATGTTCGTTCGTGGCAAGCGACAACGACAGCGAGCTTATTATGGTCGCCGCGCATAAATCGGAAGTTGATAATACCGACGCGGTTTTGCAGAGCTTCGGCTTTGCTAAATGTCCTTTCGACGACGGGCGCACGGGCGAGCAGATTTATAACGAATTAAAGGCGCGCGAGGAAGAGTTAGAGCTTAAGCTTAGCGAAAACTCCAACCTTTACGCGTTCAAAAACAATATACGCAATTTGAAAATTTACTGCGACTACGTAGCGTTCGAGCTTGAAAAGCGTGAGCTTAGCGAAAAACTGCTCGCAACGCAGACTACGTTTTTACTTGAAGCGTACGTTCCCGTAGAGGCGCAAGAAGTCGTTAAGCAGGCTTTATGTGACGTTTCGCAGGCAATCTATTTTGAGTTTTCCAAGCCGTCCGAGGACGAAGTTCCCCCGACGCTTTTAAAGAACAATAAGGTTATCAGCAATTTCGAAGCCGTAACGAATATGTATTCCGCGCCGAGCTCCCGCGAGTTCGACCCGAACACCGTAATGGCGTTCTTCTACAGCGTGTTCTTAGGCTTTATTATGGCGGATATGGGCTACGGTCTGATGATGATAATAGGCGGCGGCATACTTTGGCATAAGAATATGCGCCGCGGAAATATGATAGGCAGGCTGGGCGGCGTGTTTGCCATTGGCGGTATATTCACCGTTATATGGGGCGCGCTGTTCAATTCGTTCTTCGGGTTTGCGCTGCTTCCTTTCAAGGTAATGCCAGATTTGGACGGCGCTAATATGAGCTGGTCGCTTGCGGGAATAAACGTGCCCGCACTGCTGATAGTAAGTATGCTTATCGGCGTCGTGCAGATTTTCGCGGGCTACGTGTGCCTTGCGGTTCAGAACTGGCGCAGAGGCAAAATCTTAGACGGCATTTTCGACGGTATGGTCTGGGCGGTGTTCTCCGTAGGCGTTGGGCTCGCTATCGCGGGCTTTGTCGAACAGTTCCACTTAT
>CAYXBO010000203.1:0-2263 GCA_964463195.1 uncultured Christensenellaceae bacterium
CGCTCGCCGCAGGCGAGTGATTTCACCAAGCCGCAAGGCTTGATTTCACCACGGCGGAGCCGTGATTTACCCAATCGCAACGCGATTGATTTACCTCGCGCTCCGCGCGACATCAGTTCGCCAAAACAGATATAACGGCAGTTATTCTCGTCTCCCTTACATAGTCTTCCGAGGAGGCGGCAAAATCGGAATTTTCCTTGAGATTTTCCGCTTGCTTTTTTATAAGGAAGGAGTACGCCTCTTCGGCGCTCCTGAACTTTCTCGAGGGCGTTCCTTCCGCCGTTGCAGCCCCCGAATAAAGCTCCTCCCGAAGAACCTCCAAAAGCATTGTCTTCGTCTTGGATACCGAGCACTGCATGAGATATTCCACCGCCGACAGCTGCTGACGCTTGTTTTTGGCGACCTTACCGACCTTTTCCGGTAAAGCTTCGGGTATCTTTATGCTGTGAGCTTTAGGCAGCTTAACCGTCTTTAAAAGCTCGTTATACTCTTTCGCCATTTGCTCTATATAATCTAAAGTCATAGTTTAAATTATGCTTTAAGCGGTGTGATTAGAATAAAAAACCGCACGCGTCAGGCGTGCGGTTTTTTAAGTCTTTATTTCTTTAATAAAGAATTATTCTTCGTCCGTGGTCTCCGCGTCGGCTACGGGCTCTTCGGCTTCGGCTTCCGGTGCCTCTTCGACGACGGGCTCCTCAACGACCGGAGCGCTAACCTTTTCTTCGACGACCGGTGCGACAACCTCTTCGGTTTCGGGCTCGGTCACAAACACTTCCGTAACAGGGGCTTCGTCTACCGTCGCGATTTCTTCCGTTACGGGCTCTTCAACGACTGCGTTGCCCGCCGCGGCGGCTTTTCTTGCCGCAATCTCCGCGACGCATTCAGCCTGTTTCTTTTCGGTAAAGGTGTAGAAGAACAGCGGAATGGTACATGCGATAGTAGATACACCGGACAGAAGCGTGGTCATCATCCAGATACCGTCCTTATCGACACCCTCGCCGGTCAACGTATCGGCGTCGGCATAACCATTAATTCCCAAAACAAGGAGAACGACGAAGGCAACGAACGCCATACCGATTTTGGAAATGAGCGTCTGCATTGCGAAGCAGATACCCTCGGCGCGCTCGCCAGTCTTCCACTCGAGATAGTCGATAGTGTCGGCAATCATGGAGTATTGGAGAATGTTGGAGTAACCGCTCGGAAGTCCCATTATTACGAGAACGATATAGAACAGAACTTTCGACGCAGTATCCGTTCCGGCAGAACCGAGACCAACGAAATAAAGCAAGGTCATTGCAACACCGCCAATCAAGTGTGAGATGATAAAGAGGTTTCTCTTGCCGAGCTTCTTGGAAAGCCACGGAGTGGTAACCGTAGCGATAAGTCCGCCCGGAACGACGAGTATCGTCAGAACCGAAAAAATAGCCTCGCTTTCGAGGTTGTACTTCGCATAATAAAGAGCGGAAGTCATGTAAATCAAGCGCAAGCATCCGAGAACGCCGGTAGCAACCAAAAGAAGAATGGGCTTGTTTTTGAACAGAAGCTTGATGTTGTGCGCGAGGTTGGCGCGGTTGCCTTTCTCTTCGTAGAAACGCTCCTTGGTATTTTTGAAACCGACGAAGAAGGTCGGCGCGGCAACTACCGCAATGATTAATGCAACGATAAGGAACAGAATTTTATATCCGCTCGATAATGCAGCCTGTGCTTCGGTATTGCCCGCAAGCAGAACGAGACCGTCGGAAAGCTCGCCTTCAAAATCCGGAAGGAAGTCTTTGATAACGCCCTTTCTTACGATATCCTGAAAAATCGGAATGAAAACGGTAACGATACCGCCGCCGATAGTACAGAACAGACGGGCGATTGTGAGCATCGTGTTGCGCTTATCGGTATTGGAGGTCATAGACGATGCAAGTCCCCAGTACGGAACGTCAACCGTCGTATAGCAAATTCCCCACAGTATGTAAATAACCGTCGCATACGCCATCTGCCCTTCGGGGTTGCTGTTCGGAATGAAGGAAACGAACAAAAGAACCGTCAGAATACAAATCGGAATGGGCATATAGAGAAGATAAGGTCTCATCTTGCCGTATTTTGAACGGGTATAGTCGACGATAGAACCCATAATCGGGTCGTTGAACGCGTCGAAAAGTCTTGCGCAAAGGAACATTATCGCAAGCCAGATGGGGTTAAGCCCTACCGCGTCCGTCAGGAAGAACAGGAAGAACGAAGTTACTAACTGGCAAATAAGGTTCTGTCCGAGACC
>CAYXBO010000204.1:0-2237 GCA_964463195.1 uncultured Christensenellaceae bacterium
AAAGAGGGGGCGGAGCGTTTTTTGGTACTTTTTGTCGCGAAACAAAAAGTACACTCAATTAGCAATTCCTCTTGCGCCTTCCGCGTAATTTACCAACGATTTCCTTGAAAAAACCCGAATATTTTATGTTACACTTCAGGCGAGGAGAAAACTATGAGAAAAGTATTTTTGATTTTAACGTTAGTTGCACTCTGTGCGTTACTGTTTGCCTGCGGGGAAGCTCCTGCAAAAAACGGTAGCTTAGACGGTGCGTCGTCTACGGACGAAACTCACGCGCCTCTTGCGCCCTTCGGGCAGCCTGGCGACAACGGAACCGAAGCGCCCGGCGAAGCACAGAATAACGGTGAACCCAACGTAAATCCTTCGGAAAATCCTATTACTCCCACCGTAAAGCCTGTTGAAAATAAGGCGGTTTACGTGAGAGCCAAAACAAACGGTCTCAACGTAAGACAAGGCGCGGGCACCGGCTACGCCTCCTTAGGCACCTTGGACAAGGGCGATATGGTGGTTTATCTCGGGGAAACAAACGGTTGGTATAAAACCTATTACCGTTCCAAAGTCGCTTACGTAAGCGCTGCCGAAAAGTATACCGATTTGTATACTATGGATAAGGGAAGCGAGGAAATCGAAGCGGTAATCGACGTAGGTCTTAAGCTTCTAGGAACCCCCTACGTCTACGGAGCTACGCGTTACCACAACGGAAACGGCAAAAAGCTCTCCGGCTTCAGTACCGACGCCTTCGACTGCTCGTCTCTTATGCAATACATGTACTATATCGGTGCGGGCGTAAAACTCGATTTGACCACCCGCACTCAGATTTCACAGGGCAGAAAAGTCTCGGAGCTTAAACGCGGAGACCTCATGTTCTTCACCAACGCCTCGAGAAAAGACAAAACCGGCATCGAACACGTCGGTCACGTAGCCCTCTATCTCGGAGATAACTACATATTGCACACCGCAAGCGACCACGCAGTTATCGAAGAGATAAGCTCTACCCGCTGGAGCTATTATATTCAGGCTAACAGAATGATTTAGTGGTGTACTTTTTTCTGCGAAGAAAAAAGTACCAAAAAAGACGAAGTAAAAGCCGCAAACTCGCAATTGATTGCTCAAGTTTGCGGCTTAATTTTTTATATATTTTTTTCTTCGGTTTGAAAAACGCTTTTCCTTTTAAGACTTTAATTCTTTATCCATTTTGCATATAGCATTAATTTGTTAGTGACTAATTCCATTTCTTCATTTTCATTATCGCGATATATTTTTGTTTCAACAGGTTCGTCGAATATACAATTTACAGACTTATCCCATACTGAGGTACATTCCTCATCCGTATACCACCCTCCGAACATATATCCTTCTCTGATAGGGTCGGCAAATTTATACGGAACTTCGTCCGAACTCCTTAAATAATCTATCTTGTATAAATCTGCATTGTCGGAACCGTCAAAATTGTAGTGATATTCGACATTTGCAATAACCATATGGTACTGCTTTATCTTCCAAATAAAACTGTAATCAGAACGCATCTGTGTTTCAAAATATTCTTGTGCCACGGCAACAACGCATTGTTCCACAACCGAACTAAATCCAAAATTCAAACTCGGCAAATCCGCATTATGAATAATTATTCTCTCTAAATTCTCACAATAAAACAAATCATATCCGGCATAGGTTGATATGAACTCAACATTCCCTATATATATTTTTTTCACATAATCGTGTTCTATATAAGGGATTTTAGAGTTTCCTGCAAACACTCCTCTAACTTTATATCCGTCAATATAATCTGGGATTTCAATGGCTTCTAATTTATTGTTTTGTCCGTTTATTGCCGCAATACAACATTCAGAAGAATTTGATTTTGTATACCCGAATATACCATTCCAATATGTTTTGTCGTAAAAGAAACCACACCCACTCAAAGAAATCGTGCAGACCAAAAGCAGAATCAAAATTGTAAATTTTAAATACTTTTTCATTTTCGCACCCCGTCAAACTTATTGTATTTGATTTTGGGATATAAGGCAATAGCTTTTGCAATATTGTTTTAACGCAGCCGAAAAAACGCAGCGGGCAGAGCTATGCGGGACTGGATTGCTTTGTCGCTACGCTCCGCGCAATGACGGTGAGGAGGAAGAAGCACCAAACAAAGACAAAAGCCGCAAACTTGAGCAACAGGGTTGCGAGTTTGCGGCTTTAACTTCGTCTTTTTGGTTCTTTTTCTGCGGTCAGAAAAA
>CAYXBO010000205.1:0-2204 GCA_964463195.1 uncultured Christensenellaceae bacterium
TCGGTATCCGCTATATCGGCTTCCGCGGCGTCGAGGATTTCGACGGAGCGTTGTGGTTCAACGGAAACTGGTACGTAATTTCCGGCGGCGCGTATATCGCGGCGACCGACGCACAGAAAGCGGTAATTATCGGCGGCGAAAACTCGCTTCTTACCGAAGGCGCCGAGCTTCCGAAGTTCTATCAGATAAAGCAGGTGGACGTATACGGTTACGTAGAGGAAACGATTAGCGGCAGCACCTATAAGCAGTGGAAGAAAATAGGGTGGGAGCCGAGAGTGGAACTTATCTACGGCTATCAGAGCGCGGGTAACAGACTTGCGGCGGACGACAGCACCTTCCGGTCCAAGAACTATAAACCTGTCGCGGAGCCGACGTTCGTCTATATCGTTACGAGAAAAGAGCTCACCGCTACGCTTTCGGCAAGCGAGGAAATGGGCAACAACCTCACCTTCAGGAGAACCTACGACGACCATCTGAAGGTCGGTGAGGATTATATAATAGATTACGACGGATTGGTAAAAATTCCGGGTATTTCCGTGGAAAACGCGTCAGATGCGTATTACGCCGTAAGACCTGCCTATAAGCCCGCAACCGAAGGCGTATGGGCGTGGACTGGTACGAAGTGGACTCACGTTTCTTCTGCCTCTAACGACTCTGAGGTGTTAGGCTACGGAAACGGGGAAACAAACCGCTACGTCTTCGATTACGAAAACGGCGTAAACGGCGGTTTCGGCAAATACTACTTCGTCAAAGACAGCGAAAACGAATATCTCTATTATATTGATAACATCGGAGAGTTCCACGCTCTTTCCGCAACCGCAACGGTCGAGGAAAGACCGCAGACTCTGTTCTACGACGCGGCTCCCACGAGAGAGTGGTTCAACTTAAACGACAGCACCAGTCAGGTCAACAGCGGACCTGCTGCCCTCGCCGCAGGGAAATCCCCCGTGTCCGTCGAGCTTGCGGGACTTTATAACGCCAACTACAATATTACCTTCAAGAAGAAGAACAACTACCAGCTGGCTATCTATAACAGAATCGATTATCTGATGGTCGGAGATTCCACGGTTTACGCAACTCTCATTAGCGGAAAAGCCGGCGGCAGCTTTATTCCTATTAAGGTTTTCTACGTTGACGGAACGACCTCCGGCGTAATTAAGTATGACCCGTCCAAGACTCAGTGGAATCAGGCAGACCCGTTTGCTCAGCGCATAGTAATAGGAGACGGCGCCAATTACCAGTACGTAGATTCAAGAACAGGCAATCAGACGATTAAGGTTACCTATACCGAGGATAACCCGATGCTTCCGAACGGAAAGGATATCGTAGAGACCTATATAGTCGTCAGAAACTATCCGAACGCACCCGTGACCTCCAGCCAGCCCGCGGCAAACTACAGCGGCGGACAGTATTTCTTCGGCGGCAACAGCTGGATGAACGTCGGAACGAGAACGGTGTTTAACTTTGAAAACTTCGCAGGCGCTTACGACAGAGTGGATATCGAATTTGCCTTAAAGCACGGCTCGAACGCAAACGGCGTGTTTGAAACGGTAATTTTCGATTCGGGCGCAAGCAGACTTTCCCTCAAGGTCAAGACGGGCGACGGTGAAAAATACAAGCTGTACGTTGCGGAAAACAGAGACAACAAGGTGACAGAGTTCGGATATAACACCTACAATATGACCGAATCCATTTATATCGACCTCTTCGACGGGCGCGCCCACCTCTTAACCGCTTACGCCAACCGTCTGTCGCACGAGCTGACGCTCGTTATCGACAACAGCGTAATAATCCGCCACAGCTTGAGAGACGAAGCTGATATCGACGGTGTTACGGGGCTTGCCAAAATAAGATTTCAGCTAGACCCGCAGTATCCCACGTACAGCGAGCTTAACGACAAGGTAAACGTGTGGTTCGCCGCCGAAAATCTGGAATTCAACGTCATATCCTTCACGGCGACGCGCGTCGGGTACGAAAACGAAATGAGTATATCCGTGCTTCCCAACGAATCCGTGTCGGATACCGTCTACGTGACCGACGAGGAACCGACAGCCACCGTCTTTACGAAGAGCGCCTTCTTTACGGTGTACGGTTCGTATACCGACGGCACCCGCGTGGATTATTTCATCAACGGAAAGGCAGTCGACAGCTATTCGCTTTCCGAAGAGCTGCCCGAAGGACTTTACCGTCTTACGGCAAGGGTG
>CAYXBO010000206.1:0-2199 GCA_964463195.1 uncultured Christensenellaceae bacterium
CGTTGCCTGCGGTTGCAACGACGATGCGGAGTAAATCCTGATAGTCGTCGACGGCTTTTATTACCGCGCAAAGGAAGAGTAGGAACTGTGCGTTTTCGGAAGGCGTATCGCCGGGAGACAAGAGGTTTACGCCGCTGTCGGTCGCCATAGACCAGTTGTTGTGCTTGCCGCTTCCGTTAACTCCCGCAAACGGCTTTTCATGAAGCAGGCATACCAAACCCTGCTTTAAGGCAACCTTTTGCATGATTTCCATGGTCAGCTGGTTGTGGTCTGTCGCGATGTTCGTGGTGGTATAAATAGGCGCTAATTCGTGCTGTGCGGGGGCAACCTCGTTGTGCTCGGTTTTGGCGAGAATGCCGAGCTTCCAAAGCTCGTCGTTAAGCTCCGCCATATACGCCGCGACTCTCGGCTTGATAACTCCGAAGTAGTGGTCTTCCATTTCCTGACCCTTCGGCGCTTTGGCTCCGAAAAGCGTTCTTCCGGTAAAAATCAAATCCTTTCTCTTGTCGAACATTTCCTTATCGACGAGGAAATATTCCTGCTCCGGACCAACCGAGGTTCTGACGCATTTGACGTCGTTTTTGCCGAACAGTCTCAGTATGCGCAGCGCCTGTTTGTTGAGCGCTTCCATGGACCTCAAAAGCGGGGTTTTCTTGTCGAGCGCCTCGCCGCCGTAGGAACAGAACGCCGTCGGAATGCACAGCGACTTTCCTTTTATAAACGCGTACGAGGTGGGGTCCCAGGCAGTGTAACCTCTCGCCTCAAACGTCGCCCTTATTCCTCCCGACGGAAAGCTCGATGCGTCGGGCTCGCCCTTTATAAGCTCCTTTCCCGAAAACTCCATAATCACTCTGCCGTCGGGCGCGGGCGTTATGAAGCTGTCGTGCTTTTCGGCGGTTATTCCCGTTAAGGGCTGGAACCAGTGCGTAAAGTGCGTGGCGCCGTTTTTGACAGCCCAGTCCTTCATTGCGGTTGCCACCGCGTTTGCGACGGACAGGTCGAGCTCCGTCCCCTCGTCGATAGTCTTTTTCAAGGACTGATAGACTTTTGCGGAGAGCGTTGCCTTCATCACTCTGTCGTCGAACACCAAACTTCCGAATTTTTCCGTAACCGTTTCCATAAATAATTCTCCTTCGCAAAAAGAAAAGGCGCCCTTGAGTTGAAACAAACTCAAAGACGCCGTTGCCTTCTTTAAATTACAAGCACAATTATATTGACTTCTTTTCCGTATGTCAACGGATTTTCATACGGTTTCCGAAAAAATTTTTCCTCCGTTTCTTACCGTTGACAGATACCAGAACCCGCTTAATCGGTTATTTCGTTGGAAAGCGCGGCTTTTCCGGTTTCGCCGGTGCGCACTCTCATTACGTTTTCTACGTTGCTGACGAAGATTTTGCCCGCGCCGTATTTTCCGTCGGCAAGAACCTTTTGCGCAACCGCAACGACGAGCTTCGGATTTACCTCGGATACGACCACGTCCACCTTGATTTTGGGGAGCAGGTGCATGGAGGTTTTAACGCCTCTGTACTGTCCGGTTTTGCCGCTCTGCGCGCCGCAGCCCATAACCGTAGACACCGTCATACCCGTAACTCCTATCTGAGCCATAGCGTCTTTAAGCACGAGAAATTTGTCCTGTCCGGTAATAATCGTTACCTTGCTATAGCTCTCCGAGACGCTCGGCGTAAGCTCTATGTCGGCAGGCTCTACGCCGCTTACGTCGATACCTACGCATTCGCCGTCGTAGGAAGGCGCGGTCTGCAAAAAGTCCGCGTAAGCGCTGTCGAGTCCGTGCTCGGAAATATCCAAGCCGGCAATTTCGTCTTCGGCGGAAGCGCGGAGACCGTTCCACGTCTTACCGATTTTTATTGCCTTTAAAAGACCGCATTTTTCTTTTATCATAACCGGCAGGTATTTAATTCCTCCGAAAATCAACAGCATCCAAACGACCGTCCAGAGAATTATCGAAAGAAGTCCCGCAATCTGTATCCCGAGAAGGTAACCGTCTCCGCCGTAGAACACGCCGAGCATGGATTTGTCAATAAGGTTTCCCGCCTCGTTTACGCCGGTAGCTCCCGACTGATAGTCCACGCATGCGAACAGTCCGACGGCAATCGTTCCCCAAATACCGTTTGCTCCGTGTACCGCAACCGCACCGACGGGGTCGTCGATATAAAGCTTTTTATCGAGCGCTTCGGCAAC
>CAYXBO010000207.1:0-2181 GCA_964463195.1 uncultured Christensenellaceae bacterium
CGAAATGAACATATACGCGAGGTTATCGGAAGCCTGCAAATCCTTAAACAGGTTGATGACCTGCGCCTGAATGGACACGTCGAGCGCGCTGACGGGCTCGTCGCAGATGACGAGTTTCGGCTTCAGAGCGAGCGCCTTTGCAATACAGATACGCTGTCTCTGTCCGCCCGAGAATTCGTGGGGATACCTCTCGAAATAGTGGGGCTGCAATCCGCACTTCTGCATAATGTCGACGATATAATCCTTATAATCGGATTTCGGGACGATACCGTGCGTTTTAACCGCCTCGCCGACGATTTCGCCTACCGTCATACGCGGAGAGAGCGAAGAATACGGATCTTGGAATATCATCTGGAAGTGCGGGCGCATTTTCCTGAGCGCTTCGCCCTTCAGCTTTTCGATATGCTTGCCCTCGAAGATGATTTCACCGTCGGTGGGAGTATAAAGACGAAGGATAGTTCTTCCGAGCGTAGTTTTACCGCAACCGGACTCGCCGACGATACCGATTGTCTTACCCTGCTTGAGGTTGAACGAAACGCCGTCAACCGCTTTGAGGTATACGTTTTTCTTTTTATTGAAAGAGGTCTTAATCGGGAAATACTCTTTTACGTTTTTGACCTGAAGCAGGTATTCCTCTTCGTTCGGCTGTGCCTGACCGCAGGAGCTCTGAGAGGGGCAGCCCGCGCAAGTACCCGTGCAATTTACGACTTCGATTTTGGGCAGGATAATACCGCTGCCTTCAGAATCCGCATTTAAAGTGCCGTTTTGCGCTTGTTCAACCTGCTCGTTCTGCGCGTTTTGCTCGCCTTGTGCACTGTCCGCTACAGCCTCGGGCTTCTCTTCCGTGCTCTTGGATTGCTTATCAATCGCCTGCTTTATCTTCTTAAAAAGCTCCTCAAACCAGTGCTTAATCGCCTTAAGCACTTCTTTGATTTTATGTCCGACTTTCTTTAGTCCGTTCTTAATCTTTTCAAGAATGGGCTGGATTTTTTCTTTTATAGACTGGCTCATTCTTCACGCTCCTTCTGCAAATCCGCGCATCTGTGGCACGCTACAAAGTGTGTTGGCGATACCTGTATCATCTCGGGATAATCTCCTTTACACGCCTCGCAACGCATATCGCAGCTATCTCTGAAATAACAGCAGGACGGCATATTTATCGGGTTGGGAACGTTGCCGGGGATACTGTAAAGTCTGTCCACCTCTCTGCCGACGACGGGCTTACTCTTCTGCAAGCCGATTGTGTAGGGGTGAAGCGGATTGTTGAATATCTCTCTGACAGTGCCCTTTTCGACTACTCTGCCCGCGTACATAACCACGACGTAGTCAACCATTTCGGCAATAACGCCGAGGTCGTGCGTGATGAGCATAATGCTTCCGCTAATCTTGTCCTTGACCTCGCGCAAGAGGTCGAGGATTTGCGCCTGTATGGTGACGTCGAGCGCCGTTGTAGGCTCGTCCGCGATTATGAGCTTAGGATTACAGCTCAGCGCCATTGCAATCATAACGCGCTGACGCATACCGCCCGAAAGCTGGTGCGGATAGGATTTGTAAACGTGCTCGGGCATTGCAATACCGACGAGCTTAAGCATTTCGATACTGCGCTTTTTTGCGTCCTCTTTATCCGCGCCCTCGACGTGCAACAGCGTGACCTCGTCAAGCTGATAGCCAATCGTAAAGACGGTATTAAGGCTAGTCATAGGCTCTTGGAAAATCATTGCGATTTCCCTGCCGCGGATGGACGACATATCGGTTATCGGCATCTTAGTGACGTCGAAAACCTCTTCGTGCTCCTCGTATCTCTTTTTAAACTTGGGCTTGCCGTGCTTGTTGTAAGCGCGCACCATTATCGGATTTCCGTCCTCGTCAAGCACGGGGTTTCCGTCCTCGTCGAGCTTTTCGGTCATGCACGCTTCGACGTTGCGCTTTCTCATAACAGGCTTGCCCTTCTTGTCGTAGACCTGCTCCTTGATATAGTTTCCGTCCTCGTCAACGGCAAGCGCCGCGTCCTCAAATACGGGATTGCCCTCTTCGTCGAATTTCTGCACGAGAAGAGGCTCGCCGTCGTCTTTAAGAACCTGATTTCCGTTATCGTCAAGCGCGGGGATAAGCACGGGCTTTTTCTCCACCTTGTAGACCGTTACGGGCTCGGGAGGAAGCGGAGTGCGCACCGTAGAGCGG
>CAYXBO010000208.1:0-2168 GCA_964463195.1 uncultured Christensenellaceae bacterium
TAAGGCAGTATAGACGTTTCAAAGGTCCCGATATTTTTAGCGATTTTAACAATTTCTTCTTTGTCTGTTCCGATAAGCGGTCTGAATACCGGCATTTTGACTACTGCGTTAGTAACGGTTATCGATTCGGCAGTTTGGCTGGCGACCTGCCCTAAGCTCTCTCCGGTAATTATAGCCGCGCAATGCTTTTCAATCGCCAATCTTTCGGCGACCTTCATCATAAAACGGCGCATAATTGTAATCATATACTCCTTCGGGCAGTGTTCGTGTATTGCGTATTGAATTTCCGTAAAAGGAACTACGCTGACTTCGATAGTGCCGGCGTATTCCGAAACTATTCGAGCAAGCTCTAATACCTTTTCTTTCGCGTTAAGGCTGGTATAAGGATAGCTGTGGAAATGCACCGCATGAATTCTCATTCCGCGCTTTGCCATAAGATAACCCGCAACCGGACTGTCTATTCCTCCCGACAGAAGCAGCATTCCGTTTGCCGATGTTCCTACCGGCATGCCGTCCTGACAGGGGATTTTTTCGTTGAAAACGTAGGAAAAACCGTTTTCGCGCATATCGACTTCCACGTCGAAGTCGTAGTTGAACAAATCGACTTTAAGACCGGGGCGGTTATCGAGCAAAAATCCGCCTATTTCCGCCTGAATTTCCATTGAAGATTTTTGTATGCTCTTATCGGCACGCCTGACGGTAACTCTGAACAGTCCTTTATCGGGCGACATCTCAAGCGCCACTCTTTTAATTTCTTCAATATCGCTTTTGATTTTTACGGCGGGGCTTATGCTGTGAATTCCGCAAACCTTTTTCAATCTGCCTATAATCTCAGCCTCATCGGAGTCGTTATAGCTGTCAACGAAGTACCTTGCCTGATTTTTTGTGAAACGGTAATCCAATCCTTTAAGCGCTGCCTTTATATTTGCTATCAACCGGTTTTCAAAAATATAACGGTTGTTTCCTTTTAAAAAAATCTCGCCATATCTTATAATTATAGTGCGTTCCATTGCTTATCTCCCGTATTTTTCAAGTTTTGAGTATTCTAAATTGAAGTTATTTATAAAATAGTCGATGTCGTTTTCCGATGTTTCTGCCGAAAAACTCAACCTAATCATTCCGTCTATGTATTCGCGCGGTACGTTCATTGCAGACGGCACTCTTTTGACGGATTTCTGCGACGAGCATGCGCTTCCGGTTCCGACAATTACTCCGACGCTCTGCATTACGCGCGCCATGACTTCCCCTCTGACCGCTTTCATGGCAAACGTGAATACGGACGGAGAACACTCGTCATTGCTTATTATCAATACGCCCTTTCTTTTAAGGCTTTGCGTTAGCTTCTCTTTGTAAAGCTTCCATTTGCTTTCGTTTGCGGATTGCGCGGCTACGCATTTTTTCACCGCTTCCGCCATTGAGATAATTCCGCCGACGTTTTCGGTTGACGAGCGCAATCCGCTCTCCTGTCCGCCGCCGAAGACAATCGGTCGTATGCTGACACCTTTTTTTACGTATAGACCGCCTATGCCTTTGGGCGCGTGTATTTTATGTCCGCTGAAGGCGTAAGCATCAACGTTCAAATCGGAGAGATTGACGGGAACCTTGCCTACTGCTTGTACGCCGTCGCAATGGAAAATGATATTTTTATTGAATTTTTTTGTAATTTCCACCAGTTTTTTTATATCGTTTACCGCTCCCGTTTCGTTGTTGACGTGCATTACGGAAACCATTGCAGTGTTTTCGTCCAGCAATTTGCAGAATTCCTCTTCAATGACCGCTCCGCAGTTATTGACAGGAGCTTCGACTACATCAAAGCCTCGCTGTTTGAGCTCCAGCGCCGTGTTATACACTGCCGGATGCTCGGCAGCCGAAATAATTATACGGCTCCTTTTTTTCTTCTGAATTCCGAGCAGTGCCAGATTGTCGCTTTCCGTACCTCCCGAAGTGAATATCAACTGCCCGTTTCCTTTAAGCTGCTGTAAAATTTCTTTTCTAGCCTTTTCTATTTGCGTTTTTACGCCTACAGCCGCATCGTACGCCGCCGAAGGATTAAAATATTCTTCGGTTTGGTATTTTATAAAGGTTTCGAGTATTTCTTTATCCACTCCGGTTGTTGCCGCGTTGTCAAGGTATATCATTTGCAAATTCTCCTGAGCATTGCCATCATG
>CAYXBO010000209.1:0-2158 GCA_964463195.1 uncultured Christensenellaceae bacterium
CGAGTTTGCGGCGTTAGTTGGCTTTTTGGTACTTTTTCGCCACCGAAAAAGTACAATATACAAAAAATTACTTCTTGGCAGCTGTTTTCTTAGCAGCAGGTTTTTTGGCGGCGGTGGTTGCTTTCTTAGCGGCGGGCTTTTTAGCCGGAGCTTTTTCGGCGGGCGCTTCTTCCGGAGTTTTGACGAGCTTTAAAGCGTTTTCCGATTTCTCGTACGCTTTGGCGCAGGGGTGCTCCACGTCAATGATGCAATGCGCGCAATAGGGCATTTTTCCGCACATATCCTCGTTTTTTTCTTCGCTCATAGCCCATTTCTGCATATCGAGCTGTTTCTGCATTTTTGCGTAATCCATATTTTATTCCTCCTTGAGTTTCCTCGGGTTCATTATAGCACTAAACTACGCACAATACAAACGTTTCCTTTAAAATGTTCCTTTATTGCGCGAAAAAAAGGCGCTCTTTTTAGGGAATTTTCCAAAAAAACGCTTTACAAGTCATTCCTCTTAATATATAATCAATATGCTTTTATAAAATATTTACCATTATAAGAGCATTCCTTATCGCCCGAAATAGGCGGTCAGAGACCAGAAGGAGGTGACAGAGCTATGGCAAAATACCAGCTTTTGTTCATTATCGACAAAGACGTCGCAGATGAAGAAAAAGAAGCTATCGTTCAGAGGTTTTCCGACCTTATCGCAACGCTTGGCGGCTCGGTCGAAAACGTTGACAAGTGGGGCATCAAAAAGTATGCTTACGAAATCAACCACAAGACCGAAGGCTACTACGTTCTGATAGAGTTTGAAGCCGGCGCGGACGTTCCTGCCGAAATCGACAGACAGATGCGTAACAGCGACGCGATAGTCAGACAGATGATAACTCTCGCATAATTCGGGAGCAAGGAGGCAACATGAACAGCATAATTTTAATCGGCAATCTTACGAAGGACCCCGAAATGCAGATTACCAGCAACAACGTTGCAATCTGCAAATTTACCGTAGCGGTTACGCGTAAATTCTCCAATCAGGACGGCAGCCGCGAGGCGGATTTCATTCCGGTCGTTGCGTGGCGCGGTCAGGCGGAGAACTGCGGCAAGTACCTCAAAAAGGGCTCGAGAGTCGCGGTAAGAGGCTCGTTGCAGCTCAGAAATTACGAGGGACAGGACGGCGCAAGACGTTACGTTACCGAAGTTATTGCCGACGAAGTTCAGTTCCTGACCACGAGAAGCGAAGCCGAAGAAGCCGCTGCCTACGAGGTTCAGGCTCAGCCGGCAAAACCCGCCATCAAAGCTGCGAAGCCTATCGCCGACGGGGATTTGCCCTTTTAATTAAAGGAGTAAACTACAATGTTAAAAGACAAAGAAGGTAAGGGAACGCGCGAGAAACGTGCCCCTAAGAGAAAAGTCTGCCAATTCTGCGTGAACAAGGCGGAAGAAATCAATTACATCGCTCTCGCGAAAGAAATTGAGAAATCCAGCGAGAGAACGTTCGACAAAACCGGTGAGAAGCGTCCGCGTTACATCACCGAAAAAGGAAAAATTATTCCCCGCCGCATGAGCGGAGTCTGCGTGAGACACCAAAGACTGCTCGCCCAGGCAATCAAACGCGCGAGAATAATGGGACTGCTTCCCTTTAAAGGAGAGTAAGAAAAACAAGACCGCCGAAAGGCGGTCGTTTTTTTTAAGGAATTCCGAAAACGGATGGCATTACAGGCTGTTTTTATAGTCGGTACCCCAATCGAACATGGCGTCTAGAACGGGTTTTAAGGTTTTTCCGAGCTCTGACAACGAATACACCACGCGGGGCGGAACCTCGGCAAAAACCTCTCTTTCCACTATTCCGTCGTTTTCAAGAGAGCGGAGATTGTCCGTTAAAACCTTCTTACTTATTGCGGGAATGGTTTTTATGAAGTCGGTAAACCGTTGGTCGCCGTTGTAAATCAGGTTGCGCAGAATAAGCAGCTTCCACTTGTTGCCGATGAGTTGTACGGTCGTTGCCACCGGACACTCGGGCAGCTCGTTTTTTGTTTTCACGGCAAATCCTCCTGACAAGTGAAAAGTTATGTTGCATTCAAATTATACTGCAATATTCCCCGAAAAGCAACGGGTTACAAAAAGGAGCGTCCCCCAATAAAAAAGTGCGTACTTGCGCGCTGGCGGAATA
>CAYXBO010000210.1:0-2134 GCA_964463195.1 uncultured Christensenellaceae bacterium
TCGGGGGTGGGCATTTCGACGAACTTATAGAGCGGTTCGTAATCGTAATAAATGCCGTTGTTTATGATGTCGGACATTCTGCCCGGCAGATAAAGTTCCGAAATCGCCTGTGTCGCAACGAGTGCGACGACCAGGACCAAGAGCCATGCCATAGGCTTTAAATTTCGGAACAGTCGGAACATCTTATGTTTTTATCTTGTCTTCATGACGATTGCAAGGAATTTGCAATCTTTTCCGCCGACCGCCACCATTCCGTGCGGAATTGCCGAGTTGTAAATGATGTTGTCGCCGGGGTTGAGAACCTCTGTGTTGCTTCCCACTCTGACCTTCAGGGTGCCTTCCAGAACGAAGTCCATTTCCTGCCCCTCGTGAGTGGAGGTTTCTATTTCCTTATCCTCGTCGGCTTTGTTGTAAACCGCGGTGACGATAAAGGGCTCCGCCAGACGGTTCTTGAACCTCGAAGCGATATGGAGATAGTTGAAGTGAGCGCGGCGTTCGATTTTAAGACCCTCGCCCCATCTTTCCACTGTGTACGCCGTGAGCTTCGGCTGCTCTCCGGTCAGAAGCTCCGAGAGGTCAACTCCCAAAACACCTGCCGTTTTATGTAAAAACGTAAAGCCGAAATCCATTTCTCCGCTTTCCGCTTTAAGATATTCTTCTTCGGAAATCCCGTGAACCTTCGCAAGACTTTCCACGGAAATCTCGCACATTTCCCTGAGACTTTTAATGCGTTCTGCTACCAATGCTTTATCGATTTGTAAGTTGTTCATGCTCGTTGCCTCCTACATTGAAATTTCAGATATATTTATAATAACATATACACGCGCAAGGTGTCAAACTATACGTATATCAAAGTTTACACGGCTCCGTACATCCATAAGGTCAGCACTCCGAACGCCGTGAGAACGGCGAGAAACATCAGACTGTATAGCGTGAAGCTCCCGAGAAATTTTCCCGGTCTGTCGTCGAAGTTCATATACTGGGACATTGCGACGATACTCATCATGGAAGCGTGAATGGTTCCTATCTTTCCGATGTTCATTCCGAGCATTACGGGAAGACAGGCGTCCGAAAACTGCGATACGATAATGGACGCGGGGGTGTTGTTTATGAGCTCTGAAAGTCCTATGGACAGCCAATACTCTCTTCCTTCGAGAATTCCCGCAATGGCTTCGCCGACGGAGGGCATACGCTTCAGGTTCCCTGCGAAAATGAAGAACATTATGTACGTAAGAAGCACCATATAACGCACTCTCTTTACGCTTTTATAGTCGGTTATCAACGCGGTAATCAGGACTATTGCGAGAACCACCCAGTAAAACCAGTTGCTTTTTATGATAATCGACATGACCGACAGCACGAAAAGTATGACGAACTGCGGGAACTTCCTCTCCTTAAGCTTGATATCGGATTTTTCAAAGGTGGCGACGTTTTCGTTTTTGGTCAGGAAACAGCATAAAAACAGCATCCCGAAGCCGACGATTGAGGTCAGCCAGCCGTATTGGAACATATAAGTAAACGGCAGGTCGTAGTATGCGAAAAGATAAATGTTCTGCGCGTTTGCAATAGGCGACAGAAGCCCTGTCATGGAAGTTCCGATACAAATCAGAATAACCGTTTTGAGAATGAGCTTGTGCATGCCGCACATGGTGAGAATAATTATCGAAAACGGCACGAAAATAACCACCGCAACGTCGTTGGTTATAAAGAAGGAGAGCAAAGTGGGAATAAAGACCAGACAGAGAATGAGCGCACGCGCGGAAGTAACGTAAGACAGAATTTTCACCGATACAAGCTTGAAAAATCTCGTGCGTTCCAACCCCTTAATGGCAATAAAAATTGAAGCAAGTCCGGCAATCGTTCTCCAGTTGACGTAAGAAACGTACTCTTTATCGGGCGGAACGATACACGCCGTAACTACGGCGGCTATGGTGGCGGCAACGAAAATCGGTTGCGCTTTAAGAAATTTCAAAAAACCGTGCCAAGCCTTACTCAACGCCGCACTCCTCTCTTCAGCATAGCATTTTATATCCAAACCCGATTTTCTCAGGCAACACGTGCGCAATTACCGCGTTAAACTCGCTTGACGTAGCGCTGCTACGACTGCGACTCCTTTGCCTTGTACTTGCACGCA
>CAYXBO010000211.1:0-2113 GCA_964463195.1 uncultured Christensenellaceae bacterium
CCTTAGACCACACAGCAACCTGCGATTGTAAGGTGCTAACGGCAGAACGATGGGTGGATATGATTTTAGAAGCCCGTCGGACGATGGGCTTTTTTCGTGCCTCTTTGTGGAATAAAATCAGAGAGGTATTGTTATGTTCAACTCCACACAACTTGTCGTAGAAACAGACAAAAACACTATTGATTGGTTAGTCAATCAAGGCTTTGAAAATCCGCAGAATTTACCGAAAGGTTACTCTTTTCCGGTTTTCGTCGTTGACATTCTGCGCAGAAAAATTCACGGCACGAACGCAACCTGTATGGCGGCTTCCTGCTCTCAGGGCAACCGCTCTGCGGTTCTGAATTACGAACAGTTGAAAGCAAAGTTATAAGTTTATTTTCCTTGAAAATTCCGCGCCTTATAAGGTCGCCAATTTGTTTTTTACCGCTCGGTAAGCCTCGGACGGGTCGGCTATGTTTGCCACGGTCTTTTCCATCGGGCAGACGTCGTCGCCCCGCCTGTTGATTATTTTTTCGGTAAGCGTTCCGTAGCTGAGCTTAATTCCGAATCCGGCGCACACTTCTACGGCGGCGCGGCTCGCAACTTCGGCGTAGAGCTCCGAAACCTTCATATAGGCGTACAGGAGCGCGGCGGCGCGCCCTACGATTTTATCGGCGGCGGAATATCCCGAAAAGTTCTTTCCGCTGTCTATAAAATCAATGAGCGGGCGCACGCCCTTTTCGCGGCTCGTCACCGTATCCTTTCCGTCTGAAAGAACGCAGGTGTAGTTGCCGCTTGAAAGCAGATTTTTCAATTCCTCACTGCTTGGCATTGTCTCTGCTTACGATAAAGGAAAGAACCATTATGATAGCGGGAGCTATGACAGCCTGTAAAAGCAGTCCGGAAAGTCCGGTTTGAATTTGTTCCCAAACCATACTTGCCGAAATCGGCGACACCGTCTGGAAGATTGCGGCGACTGTGAGGAACGTCAACCTTCCCGCAACAGCCGCAAGAAGAACGGCGGGAAACGCCATCCAACTGTTTTCGGATATGGATTTGGAAAACAGTCCCGTGACCGTCGCAAACACCGCGAGCTCTGCCACCATATAAGGAAGTCTTACTGCAACCGGCATAGGATTTCCGAAAGAAAGGGTTACCAAAAAGCTTATTATGGGAGACAGAACGCCCACACTTAATCCCCACTTCCACCCCAAGAGACAACCGCCGATAAGAACCGGCAGATACATGGGAAGCCACTGCACTCCACCCGATACCCCGAGCGCCGCGTGGACAATCTGCGGAAGGATTACGGCGAGCGCAATGAGAGCCGCAGATATCAACGATTTAACGGTTATCTTAGTCTTTACGCCGGCGTTTCTTTTTGTAAGTATTGCTTCTACCATTTCTTATATCTCCTTTTTATTTCCTGAGTCTCGAAGTAAAATCCGTCATCATTTCCGAAATCTTTATCTGCTGCGGACACACCTTCTCGCAGCTTCTGCACTTAACGCACGCGCTAGGCAATTTCTCTTTATCGAAGGAGCTCAGAGCCATAGGGGCGATAAATCCGTCTTCGGTGAAGCGGTGCTCGTTATATAGATTGATGAGCTCGGGGATATCCAATCCCTTCGGGCAATGCGCCGTGCAGTATCTGCACGCCGTGCACGGAAGCTTGGTTTTGCCGACCATTTTATCGGCTATCTCGAAAAGCGCCGTCATTTCCGCATCGTTCAGAGGTTTCTCTTCCTCGAACGTATTGAGGTTATCCTCGACCTGCGCCATATTCGACATTCCGGAAAGAATAACCGTCACGTCCGGAAGGCTCTGCAAAAAGCGGAACGCCCACGCGGGTATCCCCTCCTCGGGGCGTAAGGCTTTAAGCGTTTTCTCATGGTCGGGCTCGAGCTTGGCGAGCTTTCCGCCGCGGACGGGCTCCATAACCCAAACCGGTATGCCGTATTCTTTTAAAAGCGCCATTTTTTCTTTGGCGTTCTGGAATTCCCAGTCCAAATAGTTCACCTGTAGCTGTCCGAATTCCATAAACTTCCCGTATTTCTCGAGAAAACGTCTCATGACGTCCAGATTTCCGTGAGCCGAAAAGCCGAGATGCTTAATTCTTCCGTTCTCCTTCTGC
>CAYXBO010000212.1:0-2102 GCA_964463195.1 uncultured Christensenellaceae bacterium
GCTTTGTCGCTACGCTCCGCGCAATGACGGTGAGAATGAACAAGTAACCAACAAAAGACAAAAGCCGCGAACGGAAGCGATGAAATCGCGTGTTCGCGGCGTTACAAGGCTTTTTTTGGTTCTTTTTTTCTCCCGAAAAAAAGAACGCTTTTTATCGAATAACTCCGCCGCCGATACAGATGCGGTCGTCGTAGATTACGCAATACTGACCGGAAGCGACGGCGCGCTGGGGGTCGTCGAAATCGACGCGGAGGGTGGTTCCGTCAATATAGCGGACGGTTGCCCACTGGAGAGGCTGGCGGTGACGGATGCGGACGAGCACGCGCTTTCCGTCCTCTACGGGTTCGGTTATGAAGTTGAAGTTCTCGGCAACGAGCGACTTGGAAAACAGCTCGGGGCATTCCCCTTGGGATACGTAGAGAACGTTTTCCTTTACGTCCTTCCTTATTATATACCAGGGCTGACCGTTACCGTCCGCGTTGCCGCCTAGGCCGAAGCCTTTCCGTTGTCCGACGGTATAAAAGAAGGCTCCCTGATGGCGCCCGACGGTTTTACCGTCGAGAGTTCTGATATCGCCTTCCTTCATGGGAATGTAATCGTTTAAGAATTTGCGGAAGTTCCGTTCGCCGATAAAGCACACACCGGTGGAATCCTTTTTGGCGGCAGTCGCAAGTCCGTGCTCTTCGGCTATTTTGCGAACCTCGGGCTTTGTGAGATTGGAGAGGGGAAAGAGGGCGTTTTCGATTTGCTTTTCGGAAACCGCGGAAAGAAAGTAAGTCTGGTCCTTGTTTTCGTCTATAGCGCGCGTAAGATAGGTGCGCCCGTCCTTTTTAAGAGTTCCGCAATAGTGACCGGTTGCAACGAAGTCGGCACCGAGCTTCTCGGCAAACTCCTTAAACGGTCCGAATTTGATTTCGCGGTTGCAGAGAACGTCGGGGTTGGGGGTTCTGCCGCGCTTATATTCTTCCACGAAAATTTTAAAGACGCGGTCGGCGTATTCCTTGGAAAAGTCGATAGAGTAGTAGGGGATGTCCAAAACGGCAGCGACGCGACGAACGTCGGCGTAATCCTCTTCGGCGGTGCACGCTCCGTCGTCCGACTGCTCGTGCCAGTTGCGCATGAAAAGACCGGTTACCTCGTAACCTTGTTCCTTCAGCAATAAAGCCGCAACGCTCGAATCCACTCCGCCGGACAGCCCGACGACTACCTTTTTCTTATCCATATTATAATAAAGAAATTTTCCGTTCCGGTCTTGACAAACCTTTTTCCTTAGGTTACAATGGAGTTCCCACCTCAAAAGGCGGGGAAATGTGATTGGTATGCCCGACTGGATTCGAACCAGCGGCCTTGAGAGTCGGAGTCTCACGCTCTATCCAACTGAGCTACGGGCATTCGGTAATCAACATTTTTTGACGGACGACCGTCTAAATCACATTATAAAACATCGCCGTTCAATTGTAAAGCGATAGGCGGTGCATTAAAATCGATATGATATGGCGCTGAAATTGCCAAAAACAACCGATTTTATGCCGTTTTCGGCACTCAAAAAAAAGAAAAAATTTTTTGAGAAAATTTGTTGAAATTCGGTTGACAAGGTTTTTAAGGCGGTGTATTATATAAAAGCTGTCTCCGAGAGGCAGACGGCACGAACCTTGAAAATTGAATAAGACAGGTTTTTTAGCAGAAGAGAATAAACCAACCTAAGCAATTGTTTATCGATTGCGACAGTTAATTTTTTTTGAGCTTATGAACTTATTTTTACGTCAGTAAAAAGAGGTTCTTAGCCATAATTGAACTTAAGAGTTTGATTCTGGCTCAGGACTAACGCTGGCGGCATGCCTTATACATGCAAGTCGAACGGGAAGCAGAATTCGTTTTGCTTTCAGTGGCGAACGGGTGAGTAACACGTGAGCAACCTGCCCTCTACTCTGGGATAACGTTTGGAAACGAACGCTAATACCGGATATGACCACGCTGAGGATTCTCAGAGAGGTAAAAGTGCTTTAGCGGTAGAGGATGGGCTCGCGTCCAATTAGCTTGTTGGCGGGGTAACGGCCCACCAAGGCGACGATTGGTAGCCGACTTGAGAGAGTGATCGGCCA
>CAYXBO010000213.1:0-2100 GCA_964463195.1 uncultured Christensenellaceae bacterium
ACCTTTATGGAAGGCGCGCCGTCGAAACCGACGGTAGCCGTTGCGCTTGCAACGTAAATATCGTAGCTGTACGTCTTCTTCTGGTTGCCTAACGTTATGTCCTTGTAAATGGTATAGACACCGCCCACGGTAGGCGTGAAATGATGCACTTCGATAGGAGTTTTGGTCTTATCCTCTGCATACATAATTCTGGTGCCGACGGTATACTTGCTGGGGTCAAGCAATTTGCCGTTATAGTCCGCCGCATTCTGCACGGTCAATTCAGGCTCGCTGCTTTCATCATATTTGTTTATGATGTAAACACCGTCTTCAACGCCCTCGAATACGGCTTCGCCTATCGTAGGCACGTCAGCCATTACGCGTATATTGAACTTTTTGGTCATCGAAACGTTTCTGTTACTCTGACTTCTGACAGTTGCCGTAAGCGTTACGTACGTATCGTCATTACCGCGGTAAACCACCGCCCTCGAGTCCTTCGTTCCCGAAGCGCTAGCCGTCGTACTTTCCTCAATTTTGAGAATATTTTCATCGGACGACTCCCAGGTAACCGCTACGTCTTTCATTGAAGTTACGAGGTCAAAGTCCTGGAAAACCGCGTGAATGGAAGTATTCAGGTCAAGCGTAGCTACGCAGTTTTTAACAGCCGCGTCTTCCTTGCTCGATGCGTTTGACGCATTGAAATAATTGTAATGCGAATAAGCGTCCCAGGAGCCGAGGTTAAGCTGCGCGCCCGTCTTGTTCTTATCACCGAAAAGGGAAGAATAATTCTGTATTGCAAGAATATCGCCCATATTCACGGAACCGTCCGCATTTCGGCAGTCTTTGTGAATTGTAGTAAGGTCGACTTTGCCCGTCGCGCTGTTCTCGCGGAATTTTCCGCTTATTTCATAGGTGTATCCCTGTTCGGTTTTAACGAACGGAATTTTTTTGAATAAGCTCGGTTGAAGCGCGTCAACCTGTTCGCCCTTCTGTCCGTAATAAGTATCCTTTGAGTGATTGGATGCGTCTACGGCGCCGTCGAACTTGTATGCTTTAGGACCCTTTTCGTCAAATATCGAATATTCGGCAGAGCCTCTGTATTCGTCGCTCTGATACTTTGCCTTATTATTGTAATTTACGGAAACGATTCCCGAGAATAAATTATAGCTGTAAACCTGCCTTGCCATGTTTATGTTGGCACAGCCGTCACTGTTGGAAAGTCCCGTCTGACCTTCGAATATAATTTCACCGAAGGTTGCACTGCTTGGATTATCGTCAATTCCTATACTGTTATTATAGGAAGTAACGTTCTTCACGGATAACGTACCGGGGTTGGAGTTGTCGGTAACGCCGAGCATACGGGACTTTTAGGCACGTTCAAGATTGCCAAGCAGGAGAACGTATCCGCGGGCGTAAAGCGTATTAAGGCGGTTTTGATTAGGTAAGTTATTATATAATAAATAGGTATAGCGGGCGCGTAAATCGCGCCCGTTTTTGCGGCAAAAAATTATTATCAAAAATAAATAAAAAACTTTTAAACCGAGAGTAAAACGGCTTGACATAAGTGTCATTTAATAATAAAATAGTTTTAGTTTGACGCAAATAAAGCAAAAATCGGTTAAATAATGCCGGTTCCGAGGGGGAATCGGTTTCAGGAGAAGACAATGAAAACCTACATGGCAAAGGCCGGTACAGTTGAAAGAAAGTGGTACGTCGTTGACGCGGCAGGCATACCTCTCGGTAGATTAGCTTCCAAGGTTGCGGCGGTTCTTCGCGGAAAAAATAAGCCCACGTTTACGCCCAACGTCGATTGCGGCGATTTCGTGATAGTCGTAAACAGCGATAAGGTTGTGCTTACCGGTAAGAAGCTTGACGATAAGTTTTACAGATATCACACCGGTTACATCGGCGGCTTGAAGGAAACGGCTTACAGAAAGATGCTCGCGGAAAAGAGCGATTTGGCCGTTTACGAGGCTGTCCGCGGTATGCTCCCCAAGAATTCTTTGGGCAGAGATATGATTAAAAAGTTGAGAGTTTGCAAAGGGGCGGAACACAATCACGCTGCACAGAAGCCCGAAGAACTCAAATTATTCTAAGGTAAGAGGTAAGGAATATGGCTAA
>CAYXBO010000214.1:0-2090 GCA_964463195.1 uncultured Christensenellaceae bacterium
CAGCGTTTCGGCGAAATGGAAGTCTGGGCGCTGGAAGCTTACGGCGCGGCTCACGTATTGCAGGAAATACTGACCGTCAAGTCGGACGATATCGTCGGCCGTGTAAAGACCTACGAATCCATAGTAAAGGGCAACAATATTTCCGAGCCCGGCATACCCGAAGCGTTCAAGGTACTTCTTAAAGAATTACAGTCGCTCGCACTCGACGTAAAGGTTTTGACCGAGAGCGGCGAAGAGCTTATTATTCACGAGCTCGACGAGGACGACGAGGCTATACCCACCGCCAAGGCGAGAGAGGCTGAGGACAGAGAGAACGAAATTCCCGAAGAGGAAGTCGAGCTCTCCACCCGTCACGAGGACGAGGAAGAGGAACTCGGCGACATATCGCTGTTCGACGACGAGGGCGACGAGGACGACTTCGCTTCCAAGGAGCTGTTCTCCGACGAGGATATGGACGACTTCGGCGACGACGATGACCTCGGCGACAAGTTTACGCTGTTCGACGACGAGGACGACGGCGAGGACAAGGACTAACGGGGAGGTATTGAAATGTTTGAATTAAACGATTTTTCATCAATCAAGATTGGCGTAGCGTCTCCCGAAAAAATAAGGGAACTTTCCAAGGGCGAGGTTACCAAGCCAGAAACTATAAACTACAGAACCCAGAAACCCGAACGCGACGGTCTCTTCTGCGAAAGAATTTTCGGACCGATGAAGGACTGGGAGTGCCACTGCGGCAAGTATAAGCGTATCCGCTATAAGGGCGTAGTGTGCGAAAAGTGCGGCGTCGAGGTTACCCGCGCAAAGGTAAGACGCGAGAGAATGGGTCACGTAGAGCTTGCGGCTCCCGTATCCCACATTTGGTACTTCCGCGGCGTTCCGTCGAGAATAGGTCTTATCCTCGATATGAGCCCCAAGGCGTTAGAGCAGGTTATATACTTTGCTTCCTACGTCGTAATCGACCCCGGTACGGTACCCGTATTGGAGTACAAGCAGGTAATAAACGATAAGGAACTGCGCGAGATAGAGGACCAGTACGGCGACAGCTCGGTTACGGGTCTTAAAATAGGTATGGGCGCGGAGGCTATCCGCGAGCTTTTGATGGCGGTAGACCTCGAAAAAGAGTGCGCCGACACAAAGGCTATCATCGAAACGAGCAATGCAAGCCAGAAGAAGTTGAAGGCGGTAAAGAGAATAGAAATTCTCGAAGCGTTCAGAAAGAGCGGCAACCGTCCCGAGTGGATGATATTAACCGTTCTTCCCGTTCTTCCTCCCGAGCTTCGTCCTATGGTACAGCTCGACGGCGGCAGATTTGCTTCTTCCGACTTGAACGATTTGTACAGAAGGGTTATAAACAGAAACAACCGCTTAAAGAGAATGATGGAGCTCGGCGCTCCCGATATGATTATAAAGAACGAAAAGCGTATGTTGCAGGAAGCCGTTGACGCGCTTATCGACAACGGCAGAAGAGGCAGAGCGCTTTCCGGTCCTTCCAACAGAGAGCTTAAATCTCTCTCGGGTATGCTCCGCGGCAAGCAGGGCAGGTTCCGTCAGAACTTGCTCGGAAAGCGTGTCGACTACTCGGGCCGTTCGGTTATAGTCGTAGGACCCCAACTCAAGCTCTATCAGTTCGGACTTACCAAGCAAATGGCAATAGAGCTCTTCAAGCCCTTCGTTATGAAGAGGCTCGTAGAGAGCGGTCAGTGTCAGAACATTAAGAGCGCGAAGCGTACCGTAGAAAAGGCAAGACCTATGGTATGGGACGTTTTGGAAGAGGTTATCAAAGAACACCCCGTTCTCTTAAACCGTGCGCCTACCTTGCATAGACTTTCCATTCAGGCGTTCGAGCCCGTGCTCATCGAGGGCAGAGCGATTAAAATTCACCCCTTAGTTTGTACGGCGTTCAACGCGGACTTCGACGGCGACCAGATGGCGGTACACGTTCCCCTTTCGATAGAGGCGCAGACCGAAGCAAGATTTTTAATGCTTTCGTCCAACAATATATTGAAGCTTTCTGACGGCAAGCCCGTTATGCCCTCATCATCCAGAAGTATATCAATCCTTTCTTTCAGCCTGCTCCTGTTGTCTTC
>CAYXBO010000215.1:0-2052 GCA_964463195.1 uncultured Christensenellaceae bacterium
AACTAGACGGCTGGATACACGATAAGCTTCAACCCGACGACGTCCTTGATATCAGAACGGAATACGGCAACTTTACGGACATAGCGGAATCTACCGTTGAACTCTATGCGCATTGGACACCGTCCAGATATATGATTGTGTTTAAAGACGCGAACGGTGCCGAAAACATGACGGTGAATTACGATGAAGAATTTAAGCTTCCCAAGCCGTTAAAGACGGGCTATACTTTTGAATATTATACGGATTCGAGCGGGAATAAGTATCCCGACGAAGGTGAGGATATTAATACTAAAACTTATAAGAATCTTTTCGATACGGAAAATTCGCTTACACTTACTGCAAAGTACAGGGCCAACACCTACACCATAGAATTCGATAAGAATGGAGGCAAATGGGTTACAAATCAACCTAATAGTGTGCAGTTAAGCTATGATGAACGGTTAAATCTTAGCGATTACATGCTCAATCAGACCGGAAAGACCGGATACGAATGGGCGCTGGTGGATACATCGGGTAATTTAATCGACGGAATGAATTTCAGTTCCACCGATAAGATTTTAAATCTTACCAGCGTGGACGGCGGACGGGTTACCTTGAAGGCGTTCTGGGATCCGATTAAATATAAAATAGTATATAGTTTCCCCGGTTTCGAATATACCTATAAAGATAAAGATTCGGTTACGCGGACTGCACACGGTCAGTTTACGCAGGATAGAATGCACGGCGACGGAGTTGCTTTTATTTCTCTGTCGCGTGTGGGATACACTCCTACGCAGTGGAAGGCAACGTATTACACGGAGAAAGGCAGTTCGGAACGACATACGTTGAATGATAAGTATCAGCTGGGTGAAAAGAAAGACTTAGTGTCTGGAACATCGGCGTCCGAAACGGGCAGGACGTATTATTTGGAGCTGATATACAGCGCTGATACTTATAATGTAACTTTCTCCTATAACGGTGCTACAACGACAGGGGTGACAAATAAAAATGTAACCTATGATAATACCTACGGAACCTTGCCTACACCTGTCAGAAAGGGTTATGCGTTCTTGGGTTGGAAGTATGAAGGAGTAACGATAACTGCGAATACGGTTGTAAAAGCGGCGGGCGATCATACATTGACGGCTGAATGGGAGGAGAAACCGCTTAAAGTAACAATCAATAATTCTCCGAACGATTTGAGTGAAATCGGTTCCAGCGAAGCTGTTACGGTAACCGTCACTGGCGGTTCGGGAAACTATTCGTACGAGCCGACGTCGGGAAGCGGCAACGGTTATTCATGGTCGTTCAATACGAGTACGGGTAGATTGACGGTTTCTGTTACCAAAAAAGATATAAGTGGCACGATTAAAATTACCGTTACGGATAATGTTTACGGTTCTACTGCAACCATCAGTAAGTCCTGGAGTAGTAGTACGTGCGTTGCGGCCGGCACGCTCATTACGCTTGCCGATGGTACGCAAAAACCCGTGGAAGATTTAACGGGCGACGAAATGCTTCTCGTTTGGAACTTCTTAAATGGTACGTTCGACGTTGCGCCAATTCTCTGTATCGATACTGATGCGGAGTCTGTATACAGAGTTATTAATCTGTTCTTCTCCGACGGCACGACGGTAAAAGTGGTCAGTGAACACGGCTTCTTTGACGTGACGCTGAAAAAGTTCGTATATTTGGATGAATACGCGGCACAGTATATCGGACATGAATTTAATAAGCAAAGTCTAATAAACGGCAAGCTGACTTATACGACTGTTTGTCTTACGGGAGTTACAATTGAGGAGGAAGTGACGTCTACATACTCTCCGGTAACCTATTCGTACCTATGTATTTACGTAAATGGCATGCTTTCCATGCCAGGCGGTATCAAGGGCTTGTTCAATATTTTTGACGTGGATGTTGAAAATATGTGCTATGACAAGTCGGCATTGGAAGAGGATATTGAAAAATACGGCATATATTCGTATGAAGAGTTGTGTGAACTTATACCGATTCCCGAAGGATTGTTCGAGGCGGTAAACTGTTCTTATCTGAAAGTTGCTGTCGGAAAGGGAT
>CAYXBO010000216.1:0-2030 GCA_964463195.1 uncultured Christensenellaceae bacterium
AATTCAACACTCCGCCGCAAAAATGTGAGAATTTTTAACAAAAAGAAGCACCCACCATTAAGTGAGTGCTTTACATTGTGGTGAGCCATCGGGGATTCGAACCCCGGACACCTTGATTAAAAGTCAAGTGCTCTACCGACTGAGCTAATGAGTCAGAAATTGGAGCGGGTGATGGGAATCGGACCCACGTAATCAGCTTGGAAGGCTGGCATTCTACCATTGAATTACACCCGCAAAATGCTAAAATAGTATACTGTTAAACCATACGGTTTGTCAATCAAAAAGAACACTCTTCCGTTAAAATTTTCCTAAGCTTTAAAAGAGCTCGACCTCTGTGGCTTACGGAATTCTTTTCGGCGGGAGCTGCTTCCGCAAAAGTTATACCCAAATCGTCGGATAAAAACAGCGGGTCATAGCCGAAACCGCCCTGTCCTCTCTCAGCATCGAGCAGTGTTCCGGCAGTCTCCCCGCGGGCGACAATCTCTCTTCCGTCGGGGAATTTTAAAACGATAACCGTAACGAAGCGGCAGCGTCTGTTTATTTCGCCCGCCATATTTTTCAATAAAAGCTCGTTATTGTCCTTTGAGGAACCGCCCGAATACCTTGCGGAATAAACTCCGGGCGCGCCGTTTAAGGCTTCGACCTCCAGCCCGCTGTCGTCGGACAGCGCGGGAAGTCCGGTAAGCTTTACGACTGTTTCCGCCTTAAGTCTTGCGTTACCTTCAAAGGTATCGGCTGTCTCCTCGATTTCGATATCTATTCCCTTATCCTTCAGGGAATTGAATTCGGTAAAAAAATCTCCGAGAACAGCCTTTATCTCCGAAATTTTATTTGAGTTGTTTGACGCAATGACGACTTCCATATCCTATTTGTAATCGAACTGTTTCTTTTTATTTCCGTCCTTGCCTCTGAACAGGAAGGCTCTGAGAGCATGCAAAAGTCCCTTAATGGTGCGACCGTTGAGAGCCATCAGAATTCCTATACAGGTCTCGTAGGGAACGACGCCCACGCTCATTGCATAGAAGTTACGGACGGGCATTGCGAGCGCGCCCTCTTTTATCATCTTTTCCTGCGACGGAGGCGCGTTTTTCGGAATGGATTTCTTCGCGCCCAAAAGGAAGAGCTTCTGGAATATCTTTCCGAAGAGATTAACTCCGCAGTCGGCGACGGTTGAGTTGAAATCGAGCTCACCCTGCTTTCTCGGCAGATTGTCTAAAAGCGGTCTGCCGGTTAAGGCGGTGAACTGCTCGTCGGGGATTTCTTCCACCCCTTCGATGTCGTAATATATCGGGCAGGCTGCGCGGTAATCGGGCATTGCGACCGCTTCGGCTTCCACCGTTACGACGGCTTTTTGTCTGATATCTCTGGAGGACGCTCCGATTAAAATCTCGAAATCGCCGGCTTCGACCGTCCAGTCTTTGACCTCGGTGTTATAGAAGGAAAACGCGCGTTTGTCGAGCGTGAAGGTGACGGTTTTGGTTTCGCCGACTTCGAGGTAAAGCTTTTCAAAACCTTTGAGCTCCTTCTCGGGCATAAACACCGTCGATTCAACGTCTCTTACGTACAGCTGCACGACTTCGGCGCCGTTCACCTTACCGGTGTTGGTAATATCGACCGTCACGGTGAGGTCTTCGGACAAATCGGTTTTATCGGCGCTGACCTTCATATTGGAATATTCAAAGGTCGTATAGGACAACCCGTATCCGAAGGGGAACAGAACGTCCTTCTTGGCTTTATCGTAATAGCGGTAACCTACGTAAATACCCTCTCTGTATTCCACCGCGTTGGGTCCCATCGGGTAATACTTGGACGCCAGCAAATCGTCGAGCTTTAAGGGATAAGTTTCGGCGAGTTTACCGCTCGGGTTGGTGGAGCCGAACACGATATCGTAAACCGCGCCGCCGGTAGCTTCACCTCCGAGATAGACGTTCAACACGCCCTTAACCTTGTCGAGCCACGGCATTTCCACGGGGGAACCGCCCGCAAGCACGACGACGACGTTTTCATTTACTTTGGCAATCGCCTCAATG
>CAYXBO010000217.1:0-2012 GCA_964463195.1 uncultured Christensenellaceae bacterium
GCCAGAAGCTCCACGACAGATTCCAGAGCGGCAAGAACGTCCTTGTCTGTCATTATGATTTCGGTGTGGTCGCTTCCTATAAAATCGGCGACCTGCCTTGCATATTTTAAATCTATGGCGTCGCCGCTCATGCCTATCGCGAAGGTTCTTATAGGCTTGTCACTCTCTTTTTGGGCTATTGAGCAAACCAAAGAGGAATCCAATCCCCCTGACAATAAAAATCCGACTTTTGCGTCGGAAATCAAGCGTTTTTTCACACCGGCAACAAGCTTTTCGCGGATACTTTGACAGACGGTTCCGAGGTCGTCGCGGCAAACGCTTTTAACGCTTGCAATATCGCAATAAGAAATAAATTTTCCGTCAATATAATAGTGCCCCGGAGGGAACGGCGCGATTTTTTCGACGATATTTTTTAAGTTTTTTGCCTCACTTGCGAAGACTATTGCGCCCTCGCGGTCATAACCGTAATAAAGCGGTCTTATACCGATAGGGTCGCGGGCTGCGATGAACCTGCCCGACGCGCCGTCGTATATTACACAGGCAAATTCAGCGTCCAGCCGAGAAAACATTTCAACTCCGTATTCACGGAACATAGGAAGTACGATTTCGCAGTCGGAATCGCTTGCGAATTTATATCCCTTATTTATAAGCTCTTTTTTGATGCTTTCAAAGCCGTAGATTTCTCCGTTTATGACGGCGTAGCTGCCGTCAAGCTCGAACGGTTGCATTCCTTCGGGCGTCAGTCCCATAATCGCCAAACGGTGAAAACCCATTATACCACAGGGAAGCGTCACGGTTCTCGAATCGTCCGGTCCTCTAGAAACCGTACGGGCGAAGCCTTCGTCGAACTTTTCAATCGACGCGTTTTTTCCGCAATAGCACATTATTCCGCACATAAACCGTTCCTCTTTTCTTCTTCCTGAATCGACCTGATATACACGTCCAAAGCCGATTTTGGGTTCCTATTAAGCTACATTAGGTTGCCTTTTCTATTTGACGCCGAAAAGCAAATCCGCATAGGTCGGGAAGGGCCAGTATTTTCCGGCGGTCAAGGTTTCCGCCTCGTCCGCAACGGCTCTTAACTCCGCCATCTTCGGTAAGATGTTGTCTCTTATGAAGTAGCCTTCCTTTTCCACTCCCGAAACCAGCTTGAGCTTAAGAAGAAGCTCTTCGAGTTCTTCGGTTCTTGTGTATATCTGTTCGACCAGATAGGACAGGCGGTTGACGGTTTCTCTTTCGTAGCTGACCGAAGCGTCGGGTGCAAACGCGAGCTTTGCCGTCGCTGCCTTTGATAAATCTCCGACGAAGCTTTCGATTGCCGGAAGTATCTGTTTCCTTGCCATATCCGCCATGGTGTTGGCTTCGATAGTTACCGTCTTGCAGTAGTTGCCGAGCGATATATCGCATCTCGAAACCAATTCCTTTTTGGTGTAAACGCCGTGAGCCGTGAGCATATCGACGTTCTTTTTATCAAGGATATGCGGAACGCAATCGGGGGTGGTGCGGTAGTTGGAAAGTCCGCGTTTTTCCGCCTCTTTAATCCACGCGTCGTCGTAACCGTTGCCGTTGAACAGTATGCGCTTGTGGTCCTTTATGGTCTTCTTAATCATTTCGTGGAGCGCCTGTTCAAAGTTGTCCACGCCCTCCAGTCTGTCGGCGTAAATCTTCAGGGATTCGGCGACCGCGGTGTTAAGCATTATGTTAGCGCAGGAAATGCTGTTTGCCGAGCCGAGCATGCGGAATTCAAATTTGTTTCCGGTAAACGCAAACGGCGAGGTTCTGTTTCTGTCCGTCGTGTCGCGGGCAAATTTCGGAAGCACATCGACGCCGAGCTTTAAGGTGGTCTTCTTGGTGCCCTTGTACGGCTTGTCGCTTTCTATAGCCTCGAGGATTGCCGTAAGCTCGTCTCCGAGGAATATGGAAACTACCGCCGGAGGCGCTTCGTTGGCTCCGAGTCTGTGGTCGTTGCCTGCGGTTGCAACGACGATGCGGAGTGAATCCTGATAGTCGTC
>CAYXBO010000218.1:0-1988 GCA_964463195.1 uncultured Christensenellaceae bacterium
CCGATGATTACCGTCGTGGAAATCATGGGTCGTCACGCCGGTTGGCTTACCGCTGCTGCTAGCCTTGCCAACTACAAGGGCTTGGGCGCAGACCTCATTTATCTTCCCGAGGTTCCGTTCTCGACCGAGAAGTTCTTGAAGGACGTCGAAAAGAAGCTTCAGGAAAACAAGGGCAAGTGCATGATTGCCGTGTCCGAGGGAATTGCCAACGAAAAGGGCGTTCTCATTGCCGAAACCATTAACGAAAACGTGGCTAAAGACAGCTTCGGTCACGCCCAGCTCGGCGGAGTGGGCGCCGCTCTCGCCAACCTCTGCAAAGAGAAGTTCGGAGTTAAAACGAGAGCCATCGAGTTCAGCCTTATGCAGCGCTGCGGAGCACACCTCGCTTCCAAAACCGACGTTGAGGAAGCCTTCAAATCGGGTGCCGCGGCAGTTAAATACGCCGTTCGCGGAACCACCGATAAAATGGTCGTTTTAAAAAGAGATGAATCCAACGGCAAATATAAATGCAAAATCGGAGTCGTTTCCGTACAGAAAGCGGCTAACACCGAAAAGAAAATCCCTCAGGAATGGATAATCAACGACGGAACCATGCTTTCCGAAGAGTACGTTAAATACGCGCTTCCTTTAATTCAGGGAGACAGCAAGGCTCCTCTTGAAGACGGACTTCCGAGATTTGCCAGACTCAAAAAGGTTTTCGTCACCAAGAAATAATCTACTGAAATACTAAAAGCAAAAATTTTTAAAGTGTGAGATAAATATATGGAAAAAATAGCAATTATAGACTTGGGTTCCAACTCTGCAAGACTCGTTATAGCAAACGTGATGGACGGTGGCTACTTTTCGGTTATAGACGAACTGAAAGAGCCTGTCCGTCTCGCCCAAGATATGGAAATCGACGGCTTCCTCCGTCCGATGCGTATCCAACAGACTATCAAAACGTTGAAAACCTTCGTGGCGCTTTACGAGAGCCATAAGGTTTCCAAAGTCTTTGCCTACGCAACCGCCGCGGTACGCGCCGCCAAAAACCAAAAGGTTTTCGTGGAAGACGTTTACAACAACTGCGGAATAAAGCTTCAGGTTCTTTCTCAGGAGGAGGAAGCAATGCTGGTTTATACCGGCGTCATAAATTCCATGGACGTGCCAAAAGGTCTTATCGTGGATATAGGCGGCGGTTCCACCAAGGTTATATATTACAACCGCAGAATTCTTATTGCGCAGGATACATTGCCTTTCGGCGCGGTAACCATTACCGATAAATTCCAGCACATGGATTGCTCGCCGGAGGAAAGAGCGGACGCAATCGTCAGATACGTCGACCAGGAGGTCAAAAAGCTTCCATGGATTTCGAGCGTGGAACCCGACGTTCAGCTGATAGCCGTCGGCGGAAGTATGCGTAACCTCGGAAGAATTTCCAGAAGACTTAACAAGTATCCTCTTAATATGTCTCACAACTACCACATTCCGATGGCGACGTTCGGTTCCATTTACGACACCATAAAGTCGCTCGAGGCGGAGAAGGTTGCGAGAATAAAAGGTCTTTCTTCCGCCCGCGCGGATATTTTCCCCGCGGCGCTGTCCATTCTCTATGCAATAAAAGAGAATACGCAGTTCTCCGAAATAATAATAGGCGGCGCCGGATTGAGAGAGGGCGCGCTGTTCCGCTACGCAGTACCGTCTACGGTTGAAAAACCCGTTTCGGACGTTTTGGGACACAGCATTTATACGCTTCTCACTCATTTCAAATGCAACATTCCGCATGCGGAACACGTGTTCGATTTGTCCTTGCAGCTCTACAGACAGCTGAAGGTGCTCCATAAGCTTCCGAGACCTTACGTTAAGGTTCTGAGAATTGCCGCAATGATGCACGACATCGGAAGCAGCTTCAAGTTCTACGACCACCACAGACACAGCTGCTACATAATAATGAACAGCAACATCTACGGCGTGCCGCAGAAGGTTATCGTTATGGCGGCTTTGGTTGCGGG
>CAYXBO010000219.1:0-1988 GCA_964463195.1 uncultured Christensenellaceae bacterium
CTTGTCGGCGACGAAAAGCAGTTGCCGCAGTTCCTTAACGAAGATACGGTAAAGGACTTGCAAAATCAGCTGGACAAGCGCGACTTGGACGCGTTGAAGATGGAGCTTGCGGGCGATGAAAAATCGGGCAAGTCAATCTTCTCCGTTTCCATGTTCGAATTTCTTTTAAAAAACGTGGCGGAAAAACTGAAAAAACGGGACGTGCGCTGCAGAGAAAGGGTGGTAATGCTTGAAAAGCAGTACAGAATGCCGCCCACGCTGGGCAAACTTGTGTCCGAGCAGTTTTACGGCGGAAGGCTACAAAACGGCGACGATATTAAAGACGGAAAAGTGCCAGAGCGTTTCCGCCAGAACTATCCCGTAATCGGCGGGCAGAATATGATTTGGCTGGACGTGCCGTCTTACGGAAGCACGGCAAAAAAAGACGACAATAATTCATGTTGGCGGCAGCGTGAAATCGACGCGATATTTAAAGTCCTCGGTGAAATCCGCGACCGCTTTATAGCGGAAAACGCCGAAAGGAGCGCGGATAAAAAATCGCGTATAGGAATCATAACGGGCTACCGCGCTCAGAAGGAAAGAATAGACGAAACGCTGGATAAGGACGAGTGGGCGGGGCTGAAAGATTTTATTGAGGTCGGCACGGTGGACTCGTTTCAGGGCAAGGAATTCGATATAGTATTTCTTTCCATAGTCAGAACGGACGGGTTCGGCTTTATGAGCATTAAGGAAGAGGTCGGCGATTTCAAACTGACGCGCGCGGGCAAAGAGCGTACGTGCGTTGCGTTAAGCCGTGCAAAGAAGTGCCAGATAGTTGTCGGCGATTCGGCTATGGTCAGCGGCGTAGGCGAGGCGAGAGCGGTTGAGGAAGTTCCCGCGCTCGTAGAGTATTACAGGTACTGCAAAAAAGAGCGCGACGGCGTCTGCAAAATATTACAAGGGGGTAAGTTGCGGTAATGCCCGATATGCTGATTAACGACGAAATGTTTTCCTTCGTCGATAAAAACAAGTATAGCAAGAGCAGAGAACTGTATTTAGCTTTTCCCGTCGTTGCTTACAAGATAGAAATAACGTCGCGCGTGGCGGACGGCAATCCCATACGGAACGCGGTTAAAAGGCTTTTTGCTTACTATCACAGCCCCGAGTATATTAAAAGTTTAAACGAGCTCGACGACAATAAGGCAAGAGAACAGACCCGCAAGCCGATACCTTTAAAAATTGCCGAGGATTTAGATTTGTCGGAAGAGCTGGTAAAGCGCATTATAGAGCGGGAAGAGCTTAAAAAAGAACAGTCGCTCCCGCGCACAGAGACTGAGGAGCACAACGAAGAGGGCGGCGTAAAAAAGGTGGTTAACGCGTACGCCGTGTTCGATATGTTATCCAAACAGTTTCTGCCGTATATAGTGGAAGAGAGGGAATTCGATAATATGAAAAGGGAAGTGGAAGACCCTCACAAATACCGCGCTTCGCTCGGCGATTCCGATTTCCGCAACATTATCTGCCTGAGGGCAAACGACGATAACTACTCTATGCAAGGACCTTCGCAAGCCTTAATGGAAAGTCTGCTGAGGCGAAAGCACGGCGGGTTGGAAAAGTGCAAACTCAGCGTGCCGGGGTACGGCGAACGTTTTCTGCTGACGACGTGTTGCTTTTATGCGAAAAACAACCCTTATTCATTCTACGCTATGAACCCGTTCGGGCAGGAACCCGCGCAGTGGATGCGGCAGTTCGTGCAGGAGTGGACAGAAAGAAATGCGGGTTACGGAAAATACGTATCCGAAAGACTTTCCGAAATCAAACCGAACGCTCAGTCCGACATAGAGCCGAAAAACAAGACGGAAAGGGATTTGGACGAAAAGTTTAAAAAATGCGCGTCGTCGGCAAAGGGAAATGATGAAACCGTTTCGCAGTTGTTGCCGCGCTTCAAGACGTTGTTCCTGTCCTACGTTACGTTATGGCAGGCGCAGGAAGAACCGAACGAAGGAAGC
>CAYXBO010000220.1:0-1983 GCA_964463195.1 uncultured Christensenellaceae bacterium
GAACTCGCGGCGTTAGTTGGCTTTTTGGTACTTTTTCGCCTCCGAAAAAGTACAATAAAAAAACTATGCCAATTCTTTCAGAAGCTCGGCTTTTTCTTCGGCTTCCTCTTCGGTCAGGCTCTCTTCGCCTTCAAGTCTTATCTTATCGTTTATATACTTAATGCGTTCGAGCTTTGCGGCGGTTACCTTATAGCGCAGGCTGAAGAAAATTGCGAGACCGATTAAAACCACGACCGCAACTCCCATGAGAACGCGAATGACTATCTTCGAGGTATCGCCGTAGGTGAGCTGCGCTCCGGTCACCGCATCGAGACCGGTTATGAAGCTTGCAAAGTTCTTCTCGCCGTCTGCGGAAGCGGCAAGTATAAGGCTGCACACGAAAACGGCTATTGCAGAGGCAAGCTTTCTCGCAAAGGTCATAACGCCGGAGAAGGTACCCGCCTCGCGGTCGCCGTACTTTAATTCTGCGACGTCCACGGTGTCGGGGAAGATAATCCACGGCATAATCTGCGCGCCGCAAAAGCCCATTCCCATAATCATACCGAATATGATTACCACCCAGAACGGCGTACTTGGGGGGATACAGCAAAGCACCACCCCGCCGACAATGTAGAGCGGCAGGAAGGTACGGAAGGCAAACTGTTTACTCCTCGTCCTCATAAACTTGTATACGACCGGAACCATGCACGCAACCATAACCATCATAGGTCCGATTATGTACGCGCTGCTCATTGCGCCGTTGATGTGGAGGCTTCCGATATTTATGGAAACTACCATACCCTCAAGGGAATACTTGACGTAGTAGATAACGAGCGCGGAAATGATATCCATACACATGAAGGCGGAAATATACATTCCGATGTGATAACGGAAGGACTTAACCTGCATGGTATGCAGATAATTCTTAAAGGAAAACTTGGCTTTCGCGTCGAGGTTGAACGGAGCTTTCTCGCGGCAGAACACGCCGGCCAAGATGAGCGGCAGTCCGAAGAAAATACCGAAGCCGAAGGTCATTATCGCCCAGAACGCCACTGCGCTTATAGTTCCGTCAAGGAATTTTTCCAGAAAAACGGTGGGCACGAGATAGCTTATCGCAGCACCGGTCATGGTGAACAGCAGCTTAACGGTGTTGGCTTTGTCGCGCTCGTTGAAATCGGCGGAAATTTCGCTTGCAAAAGACATGTACGGAACCTGAGAAATGGTGGATACCGTGCAATAGAAAAGATACGCCGCAATCGCCGCAACGAGCTTCACGGCATACGCCCAGCCGCCAATCGGCGCAAATACGAAGGCGAACGCGGGAATAAGGAGCGAGCCGCCCAAGATAAAGAACGGACGGCGTCTTCCGATACGGGTACGCAGGTTATCGGAAATAACTCCGCAAAGAGGGTCGGAAACCGCGTCCCAGAGTTTAGCGAGAAGAATAATAAGACCTGCGGCAAAGGCTCCGAGTTCCAAGCCCCTGTCGAAGAAGGCGAGCATGATAACTGCGGCGATTGATGCCCCGCCGCCGTCGAAAAAGGCACCCAAACCGTAGAAAAACTGTTCTTTTTTAGTAACCGGTTCATTTAAGAAAACACCGACTTTTCTGTAATCCTCGGGGGTATGCTCCACCTGTGCATTTACAACGTTTGCGTCTTCAGCGGGAACGGTAACGTTCTCAATAGGCGTTTGGTTGTTTTCTTCCATACGTTAAAATTACCTCCTGTTTTTGCCGTAGAGGAGCTTGAAGCAACCGTACAGCAAATCTATAACGATGCATCCCAAAAGGATGAGCCACGCGTATTTGTAACCGATAAAAACCTGAGCGGACACTAAAAATGCCGCGATTCCGAAAGTAAAGATAACCGACGGAATCTGCCAGAAATAAATTTTATCGAGATATACAAGACAAACGACGGTGTCGACCGCCGCGATAAAAAACGGAATCGCCACCGGAAACAGCCAGGCGTAGTTCCACATTCCGGTTATTCCCGCAAAGAG
>CAYXBO010000221.1:0-1904 GCA_964463195.1 uncultured Christensenellaceae bacterium
AGACAGCCTATTCCTATAAATATAGCGTACCAGCCGCCTATGTCGGTCAGCGCCCACAGCCATTTTCCTTCTTTAATAAGAGCCGCGGCGTTAATACCCATACCGACCAAAATCTGAATGATACCGAGAGCCATGGAAAGTCCCATCATCTTCAGAGCGCCGTCGCCCTCCAAGGGACTGAACCATTTAAGCCTGTCGAGGAAGCTTCCTTCCGCCAGTTCTATACCGAACCAACCGCCGAACAGCACGCCCCATATAAACGTGGAAACGCCGCCCATTGCGATGATATAGACCAGAGCCATATCTCCGTTTTTGGGCTTTTTAATGAGAAGCAACGCGGTAGCTCCTACGGCAAGAATGAGACCGTAGCCCGCGTCCGACATCATAACTCCGAAGAAGATAAAGAAGAACACCGCAACGAAGGGGTTGGGGTCAATCTCTCCGTACGCCGGCACGCTATACATATTGGTAACCGCCTGATATTTGGAAACGAGCCAGCTGTTTTTTACCAGTGTGGGTACCTTTTCGCCTTCTTTCGGGTCTCCGAACTCAAAAGCAACGACGGAACCGGTATCCTCCAAAACCTTCCGGACCTTATCTTCAGCCTCTGCGGGGAGCCATGCTTCAAAGAAGTAGCAGCTTTCCGTACACCTCGACTGCTCGGCTGCCGCGAGCTTTTTCAACTCGAGGTCGTAATAGTCGTAAAGTCTTTTCAGCTTCTCCGTATCCGCCTTCTGCTCGGAAACCTTTGCGGTAAGAGCCGCTTCCTCGTCGCGGAGCTCGGCAAGTCTTCTTTCTCCCTCGTCAATCATATCTCCGGCGCGTTTACCGTCCCCGAATTGGCAAGCGGTAAATTCCAGCTCGGAAAGAGTTTTCGACAGCTCGTTTTCCGACTGCCTGTCAGCCGCGGCAAATACCACGGTCTGCTTACCTTCGGAAATTATCCCGATAAAGCCTCCGACCATACCGTCGGATTTTTCTTTAATCTGCGCGGTTTTGTCTTTGGGGATTACCCCTAAGCGCATGACAACGTTTTTGCCGTCGGAAATTTCCGAAAACGCGCAATCGACTTCCTTATATAATTGCAGCTCGGAAAGCTTCGCCGAAACCGCCGCCCTCTCCGACTTTATCTCGTTGAGCTTTACGGCAGCGTCCTCGAAGGACTCCATAAGGGCAATCAATCTGGGCTCTTCCGCGGCGATTTTCTTGAATTCGTCAAAAGGAACGTATTCGACGGGCGTTGTAAAGTTTGCTATTTTCTGTTTGAACGGAACCTTTTCCGCGCCGTTTAATTTAGCGGACAGTCTGTCCGCTTCCTTATAGAAGGAAAGCGCAGAAGAAACACGCGCGATTTTTGCGGAAACAGCCTCTTTTTCAAGCTCCATGGAGACAGCGTTCGTGCCTTCCGATTCCTCGGAAGTTTTAATCTCCACCAACTGTGAACGCTGAAGTTTTTTGATAAGCCGCGCTCTGTCGGACGAAAGTCCCACAAGCGACAGCTTGCGCATCTTAACGACTGACATATTTACTTATAATCGATTTCACAACTTCGGTTGCCGCGGCGTCCGCAGGCTCCGCTTTGCTTTTTTTGAGGTTTTTGGCTTCCGCCTCGCTCTTTTTAATGCGTTCCTCATAATTTTTCTGCGCCGTCTTTTCCGCCGCCGCGCGTTCGTCCGCAAGCAACGTTTTTATTTCAATGGCAGTATTTTTGGCAATTTCTTCGCACTCCGCGTCCGCGTCGCGTAAAAGCTTACGAGCCGCCTCCTGCGCGTCCGATTGCATAATTCCGCACTCTTCTTCCGCCTTTTTTATCTCTTTAACTACTTCGTCAAGCATCAGAAATCTCCCGTACAAGAGCTGTTATTAAATGGTATTATATACCAATCCGAAAAAAAATGCAAGCC
>CAYXBO010000222.1:0-1874 GCA_964463195.1 uncultured Christensenellaceae bacterium
GGCGCTGTCCATTATTCCGTCGGTTATTTTTATTTTCAGCGGTGTTGTGCTGGCGAGTATTCCGCTGATAGTCTTTGCGGTTTTATTTGCCGTAAACCATATTACTATAAGCTACCGGAATTCAGACAGAAGTTAAATCGTCGTTGTCGATAATCGCGGCACTGTGTTTGCCGATTACGCCGAAGCGGATAAATTCGCCTTTGTTGTAGAATCGTTTTGAATAGGCTACGTATTCGGTCCCGTCGGATTCGATGGTTACGCGGTAGGTAACGCCGGTTATTCTTGTAGTTGACCGTCTGCCTGAGCCGCCGACGCTCGTACTGCTCGACAACGTGCAGAATTTGACTTCGCCGCTTAAGACTTCACGGATTTTACTTTTGCGTTTTGCGGAGCTTAAGGAAATCTTTTCTTTAACCTTTACTACGATAAACGAGAGCAGAATGGTTCCGCCGAACAGTCCGAAGCAAATATACATTCCGGTAAATATTCCGAGGTACATGAATACAAGTATAAGGGCAAAGTCCGTCATGAGAAAACCGAAGAACAGCCAGCCTAAAAGCTTTTGTTTTGGTGTGGCGTTCCGGTAATTGTTTGCGGCGTGGTTTGCGATATATTCGCCTTGCCTTAGTTGGCTCCGGCGGTAATAAGAGGAGTTGACTTCGTTTATGTCGATTGCCTCGCGTTCCTTATCGGTCATGGTTTCGGAGGGTAGCCTATCCGAATCGGTTTTGCGGTAGTCGGACAGGTCTATCTTTCCTATTATAATGAGAATGAGTCCGACCACGACCAGCAAAAACATGGTGACAGGAACGCCTATTGCTAGAAAGAGACTTCCGATACGGGAGACGGTTTCGTCTCCTGCAAAGAGCATAATAAATCCGCTTATTAGCGGAATAAAAACTATTAAGGCAAGTATTCTCAGTTTTTTCATAGTTTACCCGTGCAAGTTATTTTACGGCTAAAGCGTAGCTGTCGTCCAGACATTTGCGGATTTCGTCGAAGGAGAGTGTGCCGTCGAGGGGAAGAGTTACCCAGTTCTTTTTGTTCATGTGGTAGCCCCTGAAGTATTTTTTATTATCAACTATGCTTTCCAGCTTCGCGGGCGACATGCGGAGAACGGCGATTTCCATGCGGTCGTCCGATAAAAAACCGAGTGTGCGTTTTTTAACGGTGCAGATGAGCCCGTACCATTTATTATTGTCTTTTCTTCGCCATACGGCGTTGTCGGAAAACTTTTCCCACAGAAATTCCAGCTCGTCTCCGTACTTATTCCGGACGTATTCTATAAGGAGCTTGGCTTGTTCGCTTTTGAAAACCTCGGTCCGGCAGCATTTTTCAGATATATCCCGAAGAACTCTTCTGTATTCCTCACGAACCTCGCCGACGAAACCGCCTACCGCTTCTTCGACCAAAAACAGAGTGTACGGCTCCTGCATTTCGCAATCGAAAACCTCGGTGTCTATTCGTCCGTTTTTGTCGATTGAGACGGTGAGCTGCATGGAGCCTTCGAGAATTTCCGTGCGGAAGAGGTATTTGCCGTCTGCTTCGGTAAATCCGAATTCGGGGAGTTTGGAGATATTAACCGTTTTGTTTCTGAAGATTTCGGAGATTATTTTGTTCATATCTTTATAATAACATAGACTGTAAGAAATATAAAGTATATGTACTTTTTGTTTCGCGACAAAAAGTACCAAAAAACGCTCCGCCCCCTCTTTTGCGATGCAGGGGGCGTCCCCCGGCAACGCTTCTTGTGGATATTGGGGAGTCCGCGCAAACTTGCGAACATGCGCGGACGGATAATAAGGATATCCTTATTAAACGCGGGGAACCTCTTTCCCCGCACCCCTTACTCATAATATCCCCTTATCGGGGTT
>CAYXBO010000223.1:0-1851 GCA_964463195.1 uncultured Christensenellaceae bacterium
TAATGCCCTACGTGCAGACTGTCCGCAGTCGGGTCGAAACCTATGTAGAAGGTCATAGACTCTTCGCCGAGCTTTTTATACAGCTCGTCCTCGAAAACCGTTTGCTTTATAAAACCGCGTTCCCTCAAGACGTCCATTATATTTTTCTTTTCCATTTTTCTCTCCTTGCCTTAATTCCGTTTCCGCTTAACCGATTAACTTCCCGATGTATTCGCCAAGACCTTTTATTCCCCTCTCAATCTGCTCGAACGAGGCGTTGGAATAGTTGAGACGGAAGGTATTTTTGCCGCTGCCGTCCGCAAAAAACGCGTTGCCCGCAACGTATGCGACCTTCTTTTCCTTAACTACATTCATCAATTGGGATGCCATATCGAGTGTTTCGGGACCCTCACACCAGATAAACAAGCCGCCCTCCGGTCTGGTGAACTTTATTTCCTTCGGGAAATACTTTTCCATAGCCGCAATCATAGCGTCCTTCTTTTCCTTGTAAATCGGCTTCACGGCGTTGACCGTCTTATACAGCAAACCGCGCCTTAAATATACGTCGACCAGCGCCTGATTGAGGGTGGCGGTATGAACGTCCGTCGCCTGTTTTCCGATAGTGAGCTTTCGGATAACCGCGGGGTCTCCGTGAATTATTCCCACGCGGAGTCCGGGGCTGACGGTCTTGGAAAAGGAGGTGTTATACATAACGTTCCCCACCTTGTCGAAGCTCTTTATAGCGGGCACGTCCTCACCCTCGAAACGGATTTTGCCGTACGGGTCGTCCTCCAAAACTATTACGCCGTATTTCGCCGTCATCTCCGCAACCGCCTTTCTCTTTTCGGCGGAAAGCGTGCGCCCAGTAGGATTGGAGAAGTTGGGAACGAGATACAGAATTTTAGGATTGTGCTTTTTGATTTTCTCTTCGAGGTCAGTAAGAGACAGACCGTCTTCGTCCGCGTCCACACCTACGAGATTGGCTTCGTAGGTTTTGGCAATGTGCAGTGAAGCAAGATAGGTCGGGTTCTCGAAAAGAATGGTGTCGCCCTTATTTACGAACGCCTTAAACGTCAGGTCTATACCCTGCTGTCCGCCGCTTATCAGAAGCATGTTGGAGGGGTTCGCGCCGTAAATTCCCGAATCCTCAAGATATTTTGCGCCGCTCTCAAAAAGAGGATTCCACCCCTCGGTCGCGCCGTACTGGAGAATGGTATACCCCAAATCACCCACCAAAAGCTCTTGAGCAATGCCTCTTAAAAGCTCCGTAGGAATTCCTTCTTTAGCCGGAAGTCCGCCCGCAAAGGAAATAACCTCGGGATTGGCGAGCAGCTTAAATATTTCTCTTATTGCGTTGCTCTCGAGATGAGCCACGCGGTCGCTCCACTTGTATTCCATCAGGGCGCTCCTCCGTAGTCTGAAAAACTATATATTTAAAATATTATATATCAATAAAATAGCGTTGGCAAGAAAAATTTCCGTTGCGGATTCATATTTTAGATAAGAAATAAGAGATAAGAGATAAGAGATAAGAGATAAGAGATAAGAGATAAGAATTGCGGATAACCAGCCGTTTTTACTCCGTCATTGCGCAAATTTGCCGAAGGCAAATCTTATGAGGGACTACGTTGTTTATAAATCTTTAAAAGTGTATATGCATACGGTTAGTAATAAACGCTATACAGAAACTACGAATGGGAACGAAGCAATCCAGAGCTTAATAAAGTATCATTATTTATAGCGGGAGGTGCTACGCGGGTCTGGATTGCTTTGTCGCTATGCTCCGCGCAATGACGGTGTGGAGGAAGAAGCACCCAACAAAGACAAAAGCCGCGAGTTTCAGCAACAAAGTTGCGAACTCGCGGCGTTAGT
>CAYXBO010000224.1:0-1841 GCA_964463195.1 uncultured Christensenellaceae bacterium
CTCGATTGTATTTGTCCGAAAGACGTTCCGGTCTGTATATGCGGAAAGAGAAAGGAAATAAAAATATTGACTAAAAAGCCGATAACCGCAACAGCCGAGGAGCTCAGGGAAAACAAAAGAGCGGAAAGCGCAAAAGTAAGAATTGCCGAAAGGTTATAAATAAAAAAAATATAAGTCAAGGTTTTAAGGAGGATTGGAAAATGGTTACGATAAGAAGAGACATCGCAGCAAAAATGGAAATGGGCGCAATGGGTGCGTCTATGGGGCTCAACGCATACGACGCTCTGATAATGGAAAAGAACGAGCGCCGCGCAGCTTCCTATGAGATGCCTTCCTATTTTTCTGCAGACGTAGCAGAGTGTTTCCGTTCCCCCGAAGAAAAGGTTGAGGAGCCCAAAGCCCCCAAAGCTTCCGAAACACCTTCTATAGACCCCAAAAAGACCTACGAGGATTATATGCTCGGCGAGCTGCACAGAACCACGAGCGACCGCCGTATTCTTACTCAGACGGAATACAATGAGTTGGTTAACAGAATGATGGCGGCAGCTCCCGCAAAAGAGGAGACCACGGTCGCCAAAGCCAAAAACAACGAACCCGCAGTCGGCAAACTGACAAAAGGCGGCAAGATTTTCGTTATGATTTACGTTCTACTGATAGCCGTCGTCGCATTTGTTTTAATAGCGGTTAACACGTTTGCGAAGCAGTCTCCTGCAATGGCGGGCACCGAAGCCGACCCCGATGCGGTTGAAGCTATGTCAATCGAAACCGAGTCCACTTCCGGAAACTGGTTCGACAAGCTTTGCGACGCAATATCCGCTAAATAAGAGGAAGGCGGTAGATTTTCAATCGAATACTCAAAACTCAGACTAAAGAGAAGGTTGCTGGTAGTATTTTTACTGGCAACCTTTTTGTTTGTAGCGGTGCTTGCAAGACTGCTTTACGTTGAAGTTATCCAGTCGGACGTCTTAAAAGCCAAGGCGCTCGACCAGTGGACGAGAGACATTGCGCTTCAGGGTCGGAGAGGTTTAATCTACGACAGAAACGGCGTAGTCCTTGCCGATACGTCCACAACCTATACCGTGTACGTCAGACCGGTATCCGTATCCGACGCGCGGAAAACGGCCGAAGTGCTGTCCGGAGTTTTAGGCGTAAACTATGATACTTTGTATTCCAAAATGGAAGCAAGGGTATCCGAAATTACGGTTAAGAAGCAAGTGACGAAGGACGAAATGACGCGGATATACGCCGCGGGAGTTACGGGAGTTTACTTTGCGGAAAACGTAAAACGCATTTATCCGTACGGAGATTTTCTGACGCAGGTGTTGGGCTTTACCAACGTGGACGGCAAAGGACAGGCGGGGCTCGAGGCGTACTATAACGAGTATCTTACGGGAAAGGACGGTTACATATTGACAGAAACCGACCTTGTAGGGAGAGAGCTTGCGTCGAACAAAACCTCTTACGTTTCCGGTGTTGACGGGCACGCAATCTATCTTACGGTGGACCAACGCATACAGAGCTTTGTAGAGCAGGAAGTCGCTGCGGCGCAAGCTCAATACAACGCCAAAGCCGTAACCTGTATAATTATGGACCCGACGACCGGCGGCATTGTGGCGCTTGCGGAAACTCCGTCGTTCGACCTGAATAACGTACCGCGCGACGACGTCGCGGCATTGTTTGCGTGTTCCAAGTCCCGCGCGGTGTCTTCGGTGTACGAACCCGGCTCGACGTTCAAAATTCTGACCACGGCAATGGGTTTGGAAACAGGAAAAATAGACCGCAATTACCGCTTCTATTGTCCCGGCTACCGCATAGTGGACGGACAGAGGATAAAATGCTGG
>CAYXBO010000225.1:0-1835 GCA_964463195.1 uncultured Christensenellaceae bacterium
TTTTAATCTGGTATTCGAGCTCCGCAATCTTGCCCTCGTTGGAACGCTGTTCTTCGCGCGCAGCGTCGTATTCCGCATTCTCGGAAAGGTCGCCGTGGGAACGCGCTTCGGCAATTCTTTCGATAATTTCGGGGCGTTTCACTTTTACGAGATTGTCGAGTTCCGCCACTAAATCGTCGTAATTCTTTTGGGTCATAACGTACTGTTGGTCTGCCATTTTATACCTCTTTTTCCGCTTATTGCGCGGATATTGAATTTGCATATCTACTAAGATAGCGATTCCGCAAAACGCAGAACCGCATATCCGTATACCCTATTATATATATTTTTAACCGAGTTGTCAATTTATATAAGAGCAAAAATCAAACGAATTAACCGCTATTTCAACCCGTTTACGAACCTGCTTATGCGCTCTATCGCCTCCAAAAGCTCGGATTGAGAGGCCGCGAAGGAAGCGCGCACGTACATTGCGCCCGCTTCGCCGAACGCGCCGCCGGGAACTACCGCCACCTTTTGTTCTTTAAGCAGGCGGGTTGCAAACTGCTCGCCGTCCATACCGCTTGCGCCGACGTATGGAAAAGCGTAGAAAGCACCCTGGGGACAGAAGCATTTCAAGCCCAGAGAATTGAACGCGTCGACGAGGAAATTGCCGCGGCGCGCGTAATCCTCGCGCATCTGCTCCACTACGGCGAACCCGTCGGCAAAGCCTTCAACCAAAGCCGCGTTCGCCGCGTGCTGACTTACCGTCGGCGCGCACATTATGCAGTACTGGTGAATTTTGAACATAGCTTCGTCGATTTCTTTAGGCGCGCAAACGAAGCCCACGCGCCAGCCCGTCATTGCAAAAGCCTTGGAAAAACCGTTGATTACCACCGTTCGCGCGGACATATTGCCCAGTGAAGCTATGGAAACGTGTTTGCCCGTATACGTGAGCTCGGCGTAAATCTCGTCCGAAACGACGAGCAAATCGTGCTTTTCTATAACGGGAATTAAACGCTCGAGCTGCGCCTTCGTCATTACCGCACCCGTGGGATTGTTGGGGTATGCGAGTATCAGCGCTTTGGTTTTGGGCGTTATCGCGCTCTCGAGTTTTTCGGGCGTGAGAATGAAATTGTCGTCCGCGGAGCACTCAGCCGCGACGGGAGTTCCGCCCGCCAAAATTACGGCGGGCGCATAGGAAACGTAGCAGGGTCGAGGCATTAAAATTTCGTCACCGACCTCGCAAATTGCGCGCATTGCCAAATCGATTGCCTCGCTCGCGCCGACGGTCACGATTGTGCGGTCGGGAGAGCACGGCACGAAGAAGCGCTCCCGCATATAGCGGCAGATGTTTTCGCGCAGCTCTTTCAATCCGCGGTTGCCCGTGTACTGCGTAAGCCCGCGCTTTATCGAGCGCACCGCCGCGTCGCGTATGAGGCGCGGAGTGACGAAATCCGGCTCTCCCACCCCTAAGGAAATCGCGCCTTCCGTCGCCTGCACTATATCGAAAAATTTTCTTATTCCGCTCGGCTGTAATAAAGCCGAGCGGCTGTTTACGTACTTTCTCATAGTATTATTCAAAAAAGTAGTTTACTTTTGCCGCAATATAAAGTAAAATCATTATATGTTCAGAATTTGGGCTAAGATAGTCAAAGACGGAAAAATCGAAAACCAACTCACGTACGAGAGGGACGACAAGTTCGCATATGCAAAATTTTTCGAGTACCTTGCGGATATCTGCGAAGGGCTCGATATCGCCACGCCCGTGCTTTTGAAAACGCATATATTCAATTACGCGAAATTCAACACCGTCCGCTTTATTCCGCGCGACTTTGCCGAACCCGTCGAGTTCGACA
>CAYXBO010000226.1:0-1817 GCA_964463195.1 uncultured Christensenellaceae bacterium
CGAAAAGGTCGTTGTATTCGGGGGTTCTGAGATGTCTTATCATGCGGAGCTTCATGACGAAATCGTCGATAATTTCCTGCGCCGTCTCTTCCGTAAGAACGCCTCTTGCAAGGTCTCTTTCGATATATATATCCACGAAGGTGGAGGTTCTGCCGAGCGACATCGCCGCGCCGTTCTGCTCTTTATTTGCGGCGAGGTAGGCAAAGTATATCCACTGAACGGCTTCTTTTGCGTTGGTCGCGGGATTTGAGATATCGTAACCGTAAAGCTCCGCCATAGCCTTCAGCTTTTTAAGGAAGTCGATTTGCTTGTAGAGCTCCTCGGACAGACGAATGGTTTCCTCGTTCATGACGCCGTTACCGAGCTCTCTTTTGTCCTGTTCCTTCTGCCCGATGAGAAAATCGATACCGTAAAGCGCGACTCTTCTGTAGTCGCCGATAATTCTTCCTCTGCCGTAAGCGTCGGGAAGTCCGGTAAGGATTCCGGTGTGGCGAAGCTTTCTCATGTCCTCGGTGTAAACTCTGAAAACGCCGTCGTTATGGGTGGTGCGGTACTTGAACGCGTCCTCGACTTTCTGGGAAATTTCCGTGCCGTACGCCTTGCACGCCTGTCTCGCCATTCTTATTCCGCAGAACGGATTGATGCTTCTGACTAAAGGTTCGGCAGTCTGAAGTCCGACGATTATTTCCTTATCCTTGTCGAGATATCCCGGCGCGTAGTTGGTAAGAGACGTAACCGTCTCCGCGTCAATTCCGAGAACCCCGCCGTTGTCCCGTTCTTTTTTGAGAAGAGCGTTAAGCTTTTCGTTCAGCTCCTTGGTGCGTGCCGTCGGTCCCTTCAAAAAGGACGAATCACCCGAGTAGGGCGTATAGTTGGCTTGTATAAATCCGCGAACGTCAATCGTAGTTTCCCACGCTCCGCCGTTAAATCCTTGCCATTCCTGTTTCATAGGTTACTTTACCTCCATATAGTCAACAAAAGCAGTTTTGAGAATAAATCAAAACTGCCCAGACGGTCGGCTATTTCCGTTGCTTCGCTCCCCGTGGTTGCTCCACTTTATCCGTCAGTTGCAAAACAACATTTAGTGATAAACTGATTATAGCAACACAATATATTGCGTGTCAACGACTTTTTATGCGCTTGGGAAAAATTTTTTCGATTTACCCATTGCAAAACCGTCTGCCATAGGTTATTATCTTCATATAGGTGAAATTTATGAATAAAGAAGTTTTAAAAAAGGTAATTATGGTAGTCGTCCCCATGTTTTCCGTTGCAATGAATCTGTGGGGAATTCTCTCTCTTCTCCATATAAATCATTTCGCGACGCTGCCCGGTCTTGCGTATCTCGACTACCCGCGCCTTATCGTAAAGTACGTTATCATAGTCATAACCATGATTGCCGGAATTATGTCCGCCTCTCTCTGGGCAGGACAGTTGGTCGGCAAAGCCCGTAACGTCATGTCAATCGCAATCTGTACCTACAGCACGATTCTGACTATTCCGCTGTTTCTGACCTTTCTGCTTTCCTTCTTCGTTGCAACCGGCACCTCAATCGAGCTCGTCAACGAAATAACCTGGGAGCTCATGGATATCTTCGCCACCCCCGGTTGGTATAACACTATCTTCGCACTCGGAACCTTAATGGGTATAGCTTTTCTTGCAGTGCCGATTATAATGACAGTTCAGACTGTTAAAAAACCTCTTAAAGAGAAATTGTGATTGTTGTTCTTTTTTTCGGGAGAAAAAAGAACCAAAAAAAGCCCTGTGCAAGCGGAAACCTGCGAATACTCGCAACGGTTTCCGCTTGTAGTCTTTAT
>CAYXBO010000227.1:0-1808 GCA_964463195.1 uncultured Christensenellaceae bacterium
AGGTTTTCAGAAGAACCGACCCGACTACTCCGGTTATTCTTTCCATGGACAGTCAGGCGTTGAAGCTTCTCCAGCGTATCCGCGACGAGGCGCACCGTTTCGCCATAACCTTCCACCGCGACCTAAGGGGCAAACGCATGCTGGATTCCCGCCTGACGGAAATCGACGGCGTGGGCGAGGCTCTTGCCAAGCGGCTGATGACCGAATTCAAAACCCTTGAGAACATCGCCACCGCTTCCGCGGAGGATTTGAGAACGCGCGCAAGACTGTCAAAGACCGTCGCGGAGAACGTCTATAATTATTTCAGAAAGTAGCGTATTTAATAGCTGTTTGTAATTCCGGTATGGTATAATGATTGCATTATGAAATACAAGCTTATAATTTCCGATTTTGACGACACGATTTTAAACAGCAGCATGGAGTATTCCGAGGAGTTGGTTGCAGCCATCCGCGAATACGAGGCGGAGGGCGGGCATTTCCATATTGCCACGGGGCGCATGACGGACGCCATTCTTCCTTATGCGAGAAAGCTGGGACTCAAGGGCGACCTGTTGACCTATCAGGGGTCGGTGGTCGCGGATATCGAGAGCGGAAAAATCGTAGAGCAGTTTACCATTCCATATGAAACGGCAACGGAAATAGGCGAGTACGCCGAAAAGAACGGTTGGTATTATCACGTTTACGACGGCGACAAATTCATACTCAGGGAGCACACCGAGTATTCCCGCATCTATCAGCGTTTCTGCAAATGCGGAACGGAAGAATTACATTACGAGGTTTCCAGATTTTTGAGAGACAGGAAGTTCTCCCCCGCAAAACTGCTCATTATGGCATCGCCCGATGAAGTTCCGGCAATCCGTGCCGACGTGACGGAAAGGTTCGGAAGTCAGGTTCACGTAAACACCAGCAAGGACTGGATGGTGGAAATAGTCGCTAACAACATCGACAAGGGTATTGCTTCCGCTCGCCTTGCGGAGCGTCTCGGAGTTAAACGCGAAGAAACGGTGTGTATAGGCGACAGTATGAACGACGCGCCTATGATAGCATGGGCGGGTCTCGGAGTAATTCTCGCAAACGGAAGCGACGAGGCTAAAGGTTACGCGGATATTATCGGACCGTCAAACGACGACAACGGCGTTGCCTACGTTATAAGAAAATACGGTTTGGAGCAGGAAATTTGATTAAAAATAAGGAGTCCGTAACTCTGTACGGCGAGATGCTTAAAATATTCGGCGTAGGCGTGCTGATAACCGGCAACAACGGTATCGGCAAGTCCGAAACGGCAATGGAGCTTTTGTCCCGCGGGCACGTTCTTGTCGCAGACGACAGCGTGATAGTCACGAAAGAGGGCGGAAAACTCAGCGCAACCTACCCCGAAGCCATAAAGCATTTTATGGAGATTAGAGGGGTTGGGATAATCGACGTTAAAGCCGTTTTCGGAGATGCAAGCGTTCAGAACGATTGCCCCGTCGACTTAGTCGCCGAATTTGAAAACTGGCAAACCGGCAAAGCCTACGAAAGAGTGGGCAAAACGACGGAGTATACCGATATTCTGGGAGTGGCAGTTCCTAAGCTGTTGATACCCGTCACCGCCGGTCGTAACCTCGCCGTAGTCCTCGAAGTCGCCGCAAGAGAACACCTTTTAAAACAGAGCGGCAACGGCAGCGCCGAAAAGCTGGAAAAGAGAATAGAGTCTATGAGATATTGAGTGTGTTCTTTTTTCGGGAGAAAATACACCAATCACTTGTAAATTCAAACACGCTTCAAAGGACTCTTTTGCGCGCCTTACGCCTCAGAGTCCTTGTTAA
>CAYXBO010000228.1:0-1804 GCA_964463195.1 uncultured Christensenellaceae bacterium
ACTCGCGGCGTTACAGCGTCTTTTTTGGTTCTTTTTTCTTCGCAGAAAAAAGAACGGTTTTACTTCTCCAGATACGCTTTGATACCCGCAACTATAGCAGTTGCGATACGGGTGCGGTGTTCGGGGGTGTTGAGGAGCGCGTCGTCCTCGGCGTTGGAGAGGAAGCCGCATTCGGCAATTGCCGAGGGATACGGGGAACACTTGAGCATATAGTAATCACCCTTCAGGGCGGAGAATTCGCGGTTTACGGTTTCGGCGTTTATGGGGTTCAACGCCGTCTGCAAGGCGTTTGCGAGAGCAATTGAGGCTTCGCTTTTTTCCTCGAAGAAGCACTGCGCGCCGCGGCGGGAGCGGTCGGGGAACTTGTTACAATGAATACTCACCACGAGGTCGGGCTGAGTTTTCAATATGGTATCTCTTCTGGATTCCATATCGCGCCGTTTGAAATTCTCTATGCTGTCGCCGTAAAGCCCGTCTTCGGTTTCGCGGGTAAGCACTGCTTTTATGTTTTCGGCTTTAAGGAGCTCGGCGACTTCCTTGGTAATCATTAAGTTGATATCCGATTCCTTATTGCCCGTGGTAATACCCTTAACCCCCACGTCGATACCGCCGTGCCCCGCGTCCAGAACGACCACGTTCGAGTAGGTTTCGGGAGCCGCCTGTACCGCGTCGGCAATAACCACTCCGGAAACCGCAACCACAACGATAGCGGCAATCAGTAACGCCGCAATAACAATGCTTTTTTTCTTAAACACCAAAAACATCTAAACACCCCTGTTTGGAACACCAAAATATGTCAACAACCGCCAATTTCCGACAAATCACGCATTTTCATGCCCGAGTTATCAACAATTGACATAGTTATCAACAAAGTTATCCACATTTTAGGGTATTAGCGGTGTTGAGGGAATATGCTTATTTTAGCTGAATTTTTTGCATTGCAAAACGCGAAATTTCGCGATTGGTTGTTCTTTTTTCTACGAAGAAAAAAGAACCAAAAAAGACGAAGTTAAAGCCGCGAGTTAGCAACCGGTTGCTTGAACTCGCGGCTTTCGTCTTTTGTTGGGAACTTATTTTTCCGACGCTAAAAAATGACTTCAGTCTTGCAGTTTTTTCTCTTCGCCGCTTCTGTGTGAGAACAGCAATACCAACTGCGCAATAATTACCAAAATCGCACCGATGGGAATAAAATACAGCTGAAAGAGGATTCCCAAACCGATAAAACAGAGAATTGCTCCGATTGATATAAGAAGTCTTCCGACAAAAGCGTTTTTCAGACAGATTCCGGCTCCCGCCATTATCAATAAAGACGGCAGAAGCAATAAAAACAGCGAAACGAAAAGCTCCCAATCTCCGTCCTTTGCATTTAGCGCAACCATTACTATTGAAATTATAAGTCCGATGACAGCGCCTATCATTCCGAAGAAAAACGCGGGGAACGATTCTCTTTTTGCGTACATAACCTTCTCCATTTATTAGTTATTGTCGTTGCAAAGTATCATCAACCTGTATTTTTAATATATCACGCAAACAGGCAATACGTCAAGTCCGGCGTAAAGTGAACTTCTTATTTAAGTTTGGATTGCTTCGTTCCCATTCGTAGTTTCTGTATAGCGTTTAATACTATCCGTACGCATATACACTTTTAAAGATTTATAAGCAACGTAGTCCCTCATCAGATTTGCCTTCGGCAAATTTGCGCAATGACGAAACCATTTACTTTTTCACTTTTCACTCTTACTTATTACTTCAAATGATAAGGGGATATTATGAGTAAGGGGTGCGGGGAAAGAGGTTCCCCGCG
>CAYXBO010000229.1:0-1783 GCA_964463195.1 uncultured Christensenellaceae bacterium
ATAACGAGGAATGCGACGTGGATCTTTCCCGCGCAGAAGGACTTTTGCGCCATAATGCCGTTCCCGAGTACGATACTCAGCGTGGACGAAAGATTCCCCGCGTCCAGAAAGAGCGCGCATTCGTCCCGCGTTTCGGAGGGAATCAGATAGGACGCCATCGCAAACTGCGTCGGCAGATATTTCAGGCTGATTTTCAGATGCTTTAATATCTCTTCAACCGTCGCGCAGAAGTATTCGCTGCAATAGAAGTAGGAAATACAACCGGTGAGCCCCGCCGTCGAAATCCCGACGGGATCGACGACGCGCTGTTTATCGTTCGTAACGTATATCATGCTCGTCGCACGCATGAAGCGGTAGCCCTGCACCTCTTCTTTGCCCGCCTCGATGAGCGCCATGCGGTCTTTTTCCGTGATCTTGCGTTTTTTGGGGAAGCCGAGGTCCTGCTCCTTGGCGATCACCTTCGTAAAATCACCGGGGACACCCACGTAGAGCATATGCAACCGTTCGCCGCAGACCTGCTCCACCGCAGAGATCGCGCGGAGGATCGCGTCGGATATTTTTCCGTCGCTCTCCTTGTAGAATTCTCCGTCTTCGTAACCGCCGTAGGTCTCCGTTCTGCTCGCCTTGAACACAAACGTGTCGTTTACGCTGCGCTCCCCGACGAAAACCGTGACCTCTGATGAGCGGATATCGAGCACCGCCACACTTTTTTGCGCCATGATAATTGACCTTTGTATTGATTCTCTTTGTATTATAACAAACGAGTGGGAATCTGTCAAGAAAATAAGGGAATTTTCGCAATTTCCCCTTCACTATTATATTGGAAAACGGAGCAGCCGTACAAAAAGGGACGCCCTCAGGCGTCCCTTCAAAGCTTTGTAAAAGTTTATGCGTCGTGGTCGTAACGGTGCACGGAATAGTCGGCGCTGATCGTGCCCGACGAGCCCATCACTTCCACCACCGTGATACAGCCGTACATTCTCGTGACGTCGCCCAGCGTTTCGTAGACCTCCATCGCCTTTTTCGCCTTCGCGTCCGCATAGGAGAGCGGGTCGTACAGCTCCACGAAAACCCCCTCCTGCATTTCGATATCGAAGTGATTGGTCACGGGATTGTCTTCGTTGTTGCTGAACATTAAGGAAATCTCTTTGACGTTTGCCCTTGCGTCCGGCAAATAGCTTTCGATTCCCGAAAAGGTCGCAAGAAGCGCATCCAGATACTTCCCCTCCGCACGCGCGCCCACTTCGACGTCGAGTCTGAAATTCGTCAGTACGATATTCTCGCCGCCCGTGCGCGATACGTTCTCGTCGCTCATGCGCAGACAGATCCCGTCCGAATCGAGCATGGCGTAATGTCCGTCCGCCGTTTCATATGCGAAGAGCTCCTTGCGCTCCTTCACGACGACCTGCACCGTTTTGGGAAACTTCTTCTTAACGCTTTCCAACCGGAAGCAGGGATATGCCTCCACCTTCTCGCTCACCGCGGACAAATCGAGAAAGGTCATACTGTCGCCGACGAATCCGTCGAGCTCCTTTTTGAGCTCCTTTGCGTCCGCCTCTCCCTGCGCGGAAAAGGTGGAAAAGCTTGCCTCGATATACGAAACCGTAAAAATCACGTTCAGCCCTGCCGCAACGACGGCAAGGAGCAACACAAAGGCGACCGAAGTCATAATGAGCGCTTTTTTCATTCGTATATCTCCAATCTGTATTTTGCTCAGACGCGAACGCGTTTGATGACCGCGCCTAAGCTTTTCAGCTTCCCCTGTAAATCGTAGTACCCTCTG
>CAYXBO010000230.1:0-1779 GCA_964463195.1 uncultured Christensenellaceae bacterium
AACGCCGCGAACACGCGATTTCATCGCTTCCGTTCGCGGCTTTTGTCTTTGTTGGGTGTTTGTTCTCTCCGTCATTGCGCAAATTTGCCGTAGATTATTGCGAAAAACGCTGTTTTGTGGTAATATATAAAAAAGGAATTTATTGGCTGAATGAAAACCTCGATAAGATTTTTTCAGGATATTCCCGTCAGAGCCGTTTGGAATGAAGAAACCTCCAAATGGTGGTTTTGCGCTATGGATATTGCGCAGGCGTTGACGAAAAGCACCAATCCGCGCTCATACTGGAATGCGTTGAAAAGGCGGAAAAATGAGTTGTCGACAATTTGTCGACAACTGAAATTAAAGGCGGGAGACGGAAAGTCCTATCTTACGGACGTTGTCGACGAGCACGGCGTAACGCTGATTACGGCGTTAATTCCCGCAAAGAATAAAGAAAGCTTTTCAAAATGGGTGCAGGGTATCGGGGATACCGTTGACGAAAAGAGTAAGCAAAAGGCTTACGAACTCTTTGAAAACGGTTTGATTGACGAAATCGAGGTCGGGACAATTAAGGGATTACAACAAATTCACAGCTACATTTTCGGCGGACTTTACGATTTTGCGGGGCAAATCCGCGGATTGAACATCGCAAAAGGCGGCTTTGCTTTCGCACCTTCCATGTTTCTCCGCGAAAATCTCGCGCTTATCGACAAAATGCCCGAGGATACATTAGAGAATATCGTAAAAAAGTACGTTGAAATGAACGTCGCCCACCCGTTTATGGAAGGGAACGGCAGAAGTACCCGTATTTGGTTCGATTTAATTCTCAAAAAGAATTTGAAAAAATGCGTGGATTGGAGCCGGATAAATAAGTACGACTACCTCTCCGCCATGCAAAACAGCCCCGTAGATTATTCCGGTATTTTCACTCTCATTAAGAATTCTCTTACCGACGAAATCAATAACCGCGAAATATTTATGAAAGGAATAGATTATTCCTATTACTACGAAACCGAAGATTAGTTAATCTTTATTTTCAAAAATTTTAGCTACGTCTAAACCTACAAGCACTCCTACCCTGAACCCGTGGCAATATGCGTTTTCGTCAACCTTACATAAATATTCCGCCTCGGCGTCATAGAATTTTTCGTAAGCTTCCATAACATCCCCGTTATTTGAATGCTTTTCTCTGAAACCTTTATCCGCTGTTGCTACTTTGTCCAACTGTTCCCGCTGCTCGTCCGTTATCATCGGTTGTTCGCTCGTTCCTAATCTTCTAAGATACAGTTCTTTAATCATTGAATAGTCTTTCATGTTATCTCTCCTTTTTACGCCATAATGACATAACCTTCAATCTTAAATTACCACATTATGACTTAACAATCAACCGTTTTACCACGTTTTGTTGTAAAGATACGGATTTTATTCTATAACATTAGACAAGAGGTCAAAATGAACAGATTGAAAGAATTGCGTGGAAAACGTTCTCAAACAGTGGTTGCCGAAGCCTTAGGTATGGTACAAACCACTTATAGTAATTACGAAACCGGCAGAAGAGAAATGGATTATCAAACGCTTTGTAAACTTGCCGAATACTATGGGGTGTCGGTTGACTACATAATCGGACGAGACTGTTCACAAATTACTTCTTTCGGAATAAGCAATGAAGCCTACAAAACGGCAATGGCATACGACGCGCTTCCCGAAGCGCAAAAAAATCTTGTTACGGGATATATAACGGCAATTGCCGAAAGCACTTCAAAAGAAGTTAAAAACAAAGTTCTGTCTGTTCTTCAAAAA
>CAYXBO010000231.1:0-1752 GCA_964463195.1 uncultured Christensenellaceae bacterium
CTTAACCGCCGCGCCCACGTTCTGCGCCTCGGCAGTCGCGATATCCGCAAAGGTTTCCTTATCGAAAACCACCTGTAGATTGCCCAAGGAGGTGCCGTCGTTCAGCTCGTAGAACAGTATGTTTTTGGAGCTTCTCGAGGTTTTCAGCCAGCCGCAAACGGTGACTTCCGTTCCGATAAAGGAAGCGTCTTTCAATAATTGTTTAACGTCAGTGTGTTTCATTATATTTCTCCGTACTATGCTCGTCAGGGCTCGAGGCGTTCGGTGTCTCTCGGGAACAGGGTAACCTTTCTGATGTTATCCACTTCGAGAAGCTTCATTGCAAGTCTCTCGACGCCGATACCGAGACCACCGTGCGGCGGCATTCCGTATTTGTGTATCATGAGGTAATGCTCGAAGCCTTCGGTCGTCATTCCTCTCGCCTTCATCTTGGCGAGCTGCTCGTTGTAATCGTGGATGCGCTGACCGCCCGTGGTTATCTCCGCGCCGTTTAAAAGAAGGTCGAAGGACAAAGTGTATCTCGGGTCGGCGGGGTCGTCCATTGCGTAGAACGGACGTTTTTTAGAAGGATAGTGGGTGACGAACACCAGCTCGCTGCCGTATTCTTTGAGGAATATTTCGCCGATAAGCTTTTCCTCTTCGGGCTCGAGGTCGTCCTCGCTTCTGTATTCTCTGCCGTATTTCTCTTTAACCAGACGTTTGGCGTCGGCAAAGCGGATATGCGGAATTTTATCGAAGTCCGGAAGCTCGTGCATTCCAATCATTTCGAGCTCCTCTTTGTAATCGCGGTTAATGAGGTTGAAGGTATAACGAAGCGCACGCGATTCCATTTCCATAATATCGTAGAAGCTGTCGATATAGCCCATTTCGATATCGATACCGTTGAACTCCGTCAAGTGTCGGTTGGTGTGGCTTTTTTCGGCGCGGTAAACGTTGCCGATACAGAAAACTCTTTCGTAAACGCCGACCATCATCTGTTTATACATCTGCGGGCTCTGGGAAAGGTATGCGTTCTTGCCGAAATAGTCGAGGTTGAACATGTCCGCTCCGCCTTCTGCTCCCGCCGCGACGATTTTAGGAACGAGAACCTCGGTAAATCTGTTGGCGGTAAGCCATTCGCGGAAGCCGCGCAGAATTCCTTCAACCAGCTTGATATACGCTCTCTCTTTGGGGTGGCGCATGGAAACCGGTCTCATGTCAAGCGCGTAATCGAAGTTTACGTTGAGCTGTTTTTTGGACATGACGAACGGTAAAAGCTCGGACGCTCTCGAAAAGACTTTGACGGATTTCGCGATAATGTCGTAGCCTATACGGGAATATTCGCTCTTTTTGACCGTACCCGTCATCTCTACGCAATCGCCCTCTTTGATATCCGAAACCGCAAAGTCCGCAACGCCCTTTTCCCACATGAACTGGGGAGTGAACCTTGCGGTACGCAGAACGATAAACGCCATCTCGCCCTTGTCTCTTATGGTCTGAATGCAGCCCTTAAGAACGACCTCCGCGCCGTCGGCGTATTCGCCCGCCATAATGCCGCGGTATTGCGTTTCGGAAAAATCGTAATCCTTATTCTGACTGATGTCTAAAAACTCCATATATGCGCTCCTTTAAAAGCATTAAAGTATTTTTAATATTATAAACTATAACCGAAGAGATTTCAATAAATTGTTTGCTATTTGCGCTTTTTTCTACGAAGAAAAATACACCAATCACTTGTAAATCCAAACACGCTTCAAAGGACTCTTTTGCGCG
>CAYXBO010000232.1:0-1751 GCA_964463195.1 uncultured Christensenellaceae bacterium
TATGTGATAACCGTCGACGTCCGCATCGGCGAGAATTATGACTTTATCGAATTTTAAGTTCTGGATATTGAAGCTCGGTCCGCAGTCCGCGCCGAGAGCGTTTATAAGTGACAGGAACTCCTCGTTTTTATAAAGAGCGTTTATGTTGGTCTTTTCGGCGTTCAAGGGTTTGCCTCTCAACGGCAGAACAGCCTGATAACGGCGGTCTCTCGCCTGTTTCGTCGTGCCGCCTGCCGAATCGCCCTCGACTATGAAGAGCTCGTTTCTCTTAACGTCCTTTCCGGTGCAGGAACAGAACTTGCCGATAAGCCCCGCGCCCGACTTCTCGTTTAAGTTGCGCTGTCTTATCTTGGCTTGCTTGACTGCCTCGCGTTCCTTTGCGGAAAGCTGGGCGTTTCGGACTATCGCGTCGGCAAACGTTCTGTTCTTCTTGTCGTTAAGATAGGCGGAAAGCATTTGAGTTACGATGCTGTCAACCATGGTTTTGGCTTCGGGGTTGCCGAGCTTGGTTTTGGTCTGACCCTCGAACTGCACGTTCTGCATCTTTATCGACAATACCGCGATAAGTCCGGCTCTCAGGTCGTCGCCCGTTAAAGCCGCGTCTTTGTCCTTGACCAGTTTCCTGTCCTTCGCGTAGTCGCCGAGGCACTTGGTAAGAGCCGTCCTGAGACCCGTTTCGTGGGTTCCGCCCTCTCCCGTCGGAATGTTGTTGACGTAGCTGTAAATCTGTTCGCCCGCCGTATATTCCGTATACTGAATGGCAACCTCTAAGGCAAAGGTATCGAGCTCCTTTTCCAGATAAACGACCTTGTTTCTGTCGTCTATTAGGGTTTTGGGCTCGGTAAGATGCTTGATATAATCGGATATTCCGCCGCCGAAGCGGTAGGTTACCGAAAACGGAACCCCCTCTTCGTCAACCCGTCTTTTGTCCGTGAACTTTATCGTCAGCCCCTTATTGAGATATGCGAGCTCTTCGAGGCGGTTGTTTACGGTATCGAAATCGAATTTTTCCTTGCCGAACATCCTTTCGTCCGGAAGGAAGGTGATTTTCGTGCCGCGGAGCTTGGTGTCGCCCTCAACCTTAAGCTCGGATTTTACAGCGCCGGATTTAATGTGTCCGTTTTCTTCATAGGAATGGAATTCCTCTTTATAATGCTTTTTGTCGCGGAATACCTCTACCGTACACCAGCTTGACAATGCGTTGACGACCGCGCTTCCCACGCCGTGAAGTCCGCCCGAGAATTTATATTCGTTGTTATCGAATTTACCGCCCGCATGGAGCTTGGTAAATACGACCTCCACGCCGTTCATATTGAGTTTTCTGTTGATATCGACGGGGATACCTCTTCCGTTGTCGTAAACGCTTGCCGACCCGTCGGCGTTTATAGTAACCTCTACCGTATCGGCATAATTATTCGACGCTTCGTCGATTGCGTTATCGACGATTTCCCAAAGGAGGTGGTGAAATCCCTTCGTACCAGTCGTGCCGATATACATGCCGGGGCGCAGACGAACGGCTTCAAGACCTTCGAGAGCTACCAGACTGTCGGCTTTATAGACTTTTTCTTTAGCCATGTTTTCCTCCGCGGTGAAAATGAAAAACTACATAATATGGTACCATAATAGTAATTTCATGTCAATATATTGTATCGAAGTGGACCGTGTCAAGTTTTTTCCGCATATTCCGCAGTATTTACCAAAAGATAACTGGCGGAATTTTTCATTATCGGAAGGGTTTCCAATATACTAAC
>CAYXBO010000233.1:0-1741 GCA_964463195.1 uncultured Christensenellaceae bacterium
CTTCAAAGTGACTATTTTGCGATGAGTTGCGGCGAAGAGTCCGCAGTCAATACCCTTAGGTATTAACAAGGACTCTGAGGCGTAAGGCGCGCAAAAGAGTCCTTTGAAGCGTGTTTGGATTTACAAGTGATTGGTGTATTTTTCTTCGCAGAAAAAAGTAGGGTTACCCTAAAACGTCTGTCATGTCGTAAAGACCGGCGCCTTTACCTTTCATATACTCGGCGGCGTCGATGGAACCTTCGGCGAAGACGGCACGGGATTCCGCTTCGTGCTTTAAGGTTATAACCTCGCTGTCCATTGCAAAGATAACCTCGTGCTTTCCGACAATCGTCCCTCCGCGGACGGCGTGAATACCTACTTCGTTAGGCTTACGCTTACCGACGAGACCTTCGCGTCCGAATACGAATTCTGTATCCGAAGCTACAGATTTCACGGCATTTGCAAGCATAAGAGCAGTTCCCGAAGGAGCGTCCACTTTGCGATGGTGGTGCTGCTCTACGATTTCCACGTCGGCTTTTTTGCCGAGGGCTTTAGCGCCTTCCTTGACGAGCTTTACGAGAAGATTTATGCCTACCGACATATTTCCGGAGCGGAACACGGCAACTTTTTCGGAAGCGGCTTTTATCATTGCAAGCTCTTCTTCGGTATAACCGGTCGTGCAGAGGATAGCGGGAGTACCGGTTTTAACGGCGTATTTCAAAATATCTTTAACGGCAGTGTGGTGGGAGTAGTCGATTATTACGTCGGCTGCTCCGACCTTATCGAAGTTTTTATAAAGAGGGTAGGAAGCGGTTTCGCCGTCCGCGACGTTCACGTCGATACCCGCGGCGATGTTGTGTCCTCTTGCTATCGCCGACTGCTCGACGAAGCGTCCCATTGCTCCTTTTATTCCAACGATTATAATGTCCATAATTATTTAATAAGTCCCAGTTCGGCTAACGCCTTGTCGATAAGCTCGGTTTTCTCCATAGGAGTCAACGGAAGTCTCAGTTCGTTTTCGCAAAGTCCGAGAAGGCTTGCGGCGTATTTTACGGGGATAGGATTGACTTCCGCAAACAACGCTTTGACGGCAGGGGAAATCTTGTACTGAATGTCCCTTGCTTTTTTGATTTTTCCGTTGAAATATGCGTTGCACATCTCTACCATGAGCTCGGGGAATACGTTAGACGCAACCGAAATAACGCCTAAAGCTCCGGCAGCCGCCATCATCGGAACGACCAATCCGTCGTCGCCGCTGTAGACGTCCATCTTACCTTCGGTAAGTCTTGCGGTTTCGATAACCTGTTCGATATTGCCGCTCGCTTCCTTAATGGCTACGATATTGTCGATTTCGGCAAGCTCCTTAGCCGTTTGGGGAAGAATGTTTACGCCCGTTCTTCCGGGTACGTTGTAGAGGATAACCGGAAGGTTGACGTGCTTCGCCTGTTCGGTATAGTGCGCGATAAGTCCTTTCTGCGTGCATTTGTTGTAGTAGGGCGTAACGGATAAAATCGCGTCCGCTCCGAGCTGTTCGGCTTCCTTCGCGTAATCGATTGCCGTGTGGGTGTTGTTGATGCCCGCGCCGGCGATGACCTTTATTCTGCCGTTCACCTGACTTATTGCGCGGCTGAGAACCTTCGTTCTCTCAGCGTGGCTCATAGTGGACGGTTCACCCGTCGTGCCGTTTATGACAACCGCTTCGACTCCCGCCGCAATCTGACGTTCAAGAAGAGCGTCCAGTGCGTCGATATCGACTTTTCCT
>CAYXBO010000234.1:0-1715 GCA_964463195.1 uncultured Christensenellaceae bacterium
CCGCCGAAGCGCTCCTTATGGCTCTCGCCGCAAGGTATGACCGTTGCGGAACGGAGCTGTTCGCCTCGAGAAAGGAGCTCAGGTTTTCCACGGCTCTCTGGAAAAGCGGAGACTCTCAGGCTCTTTATTTTGACGGAGAGCGCATAAAGTTTTCCTTCGACGGCAAAAATATTTCCGCAACCAAAGACGGTGAAACCGTTATCAAATCGGACGTCGCGGGAAAAGGCGCGCTCATCGTCAGAAAACTGAGAAAAGAGCGGTTCGGACTGTCTTTTATAGTGGATTCTCCGGCAAACGGCACGAAAATCGCCTTGGACGGCAGACTTTTCGGCGGGAAAGGCAGTATTACCGCCACGCTTCCGGAGGGAAAATCCGCAGTCGTCATCGACTTCGATTCAAAGGCTTCCGAGGTGCGCCGCTTCAACGGGCGGGACTGAGAAATCCGTTATTTGACTAAATGCTCTGCAAAATATATAAAAAACAGTTGCCAAGCTGACTTTTTTGTGTTAAATTGAATTGTAACCGCGTGTAAAGGGTTCCAAAGTGCGAGTTTCGCCACCCGTAGCAGCGAGTCTTTATAGGAGGTAAACAGGATATGTACGCTATTGTCAAAACCGGCGGCAAGCAGTACAAGGTCGAAGAGGGCACCGTTTTGAAGGTGGAAAAGCTGGACGCCGAAATCGGCGCGAAGATTGACCTCGACGTCCTTATGGTCGCAGACGGCGACACGGTAAAAGCGGGGGACGCTATTTCCGGCGCTAAATGTGAAGCGGAAGTTACTTTCGCGGGTCGCGGTAAAAAAATCAACATTTTCAAGTACAAGGCAAAAAAGAACGTCCGTAAGAGACAGGGCCACAGACAGCCCTTTACGGAAATCAAAATCACCAAAATCATCGCCGGCTGATGGTAAAAATCAGTCTGTCGTTGTCGTCCGCTCCTTTTAGCTTTGAGATAAAAGGGCACAGCGGGTACGCGGAGGAAGGAAGAGACGTCGTTTGCGCGGCGGTAAGCGCAGTCAGTCAGACGGCACTACTCGGACTTCTTAAGGTTTGCGACATAAACGTGAGCTATACAGTGGACGACGGATACTTAAAGGTCGTTTTGCCTGAGGACGTTTCCGAAGAAAAACGGCTTAAAGCCGAAGTGATTTTGTTGACAATGAGAGAGGGACTGAAGGATATTGCCGACGGCTATCCCCGGTTCGTTAGGTTGGAGGAACATTAAAATGTTTATTAAATTGCAATTGTTCGCCCACAAAAAGGGTGGCGGTAGTTCTAAAAACGGTCGTGACAGCAACGCGCAACGTCTGGGCGTCAAACGTTCCGACGGTCAGTTCGTTAAGGCGGGCAACATTTTGGTCAGACAGCGCGGAACCGCGTTTCATGCAGGCTCGGGCGTAGGGCTCGGCAGAGACCATACTCTGTTTGCCGTGGTTGACGGAACCGTCCGTTTCGAGAGACTCGGAAGAGACAGAAAGCAGGTTTCGGTCTATCCCGTCGAGAGCGCCGCAAACAACTGAGCTTAAGCTTAAATGCTTTATACAAAAGACGGAAACCGCATTACGGTTTGGGATTTGTCGCAGTTCGACGTAACCCACATCGTAGACTGCGGTCAGCTGTTCAGATACAATACGCAGGGCAATATTACGGAAATTATTGCCGAAAATAAAAAATGCGTATTGAAAACGCAAAAAGATTGTGTTATAATCGAAAGTA
>CAYXBO010000235.1:0-1704 GCA_964463195.1 uncultured Christensenellaceae bacterium
TGCGAAATCGTTGTTATAGAACACCTTGTCGAGCGCTTCTGCGGAAACCTTATTATAATGCATGACGTTCTTTTCCGCATTATCCTCGTATTTCCATTCGTCTATAAGGTTGCCTTCTCCGTCGGTCATGAAAGCCTTATATTCATCTTCGGTGAGCGTCTTGACGGTTACGTTGTCGAAGAATACGAGTCCCGAAGAATATTCGTATTTGGTGGTGCTTCCTTCGGTGTATTTTCTGCCGAGAGACAATCCGAGCTTAATGGTTGCGGAGGTCACGCCGACTTTTGCAAGGAAGCGGTACTCTCTCCACGTTCCTGCGGTATTGATATATTTGTAGCCCTCGAAGCCGTTGTTGTTGTCGTAGACCTTGGAGGAAATATCCAAAGACACGGCTGCCTTAGTATCCGCGCCGACGGTAAGAACCCAGACGCTTATATAGTAATAGCTGTCCGAAGAGAGGGTCTGATTGCTCGACATGGTCACGCCGCCGTAGGTCGCAACGTCGGAATAGAACATCAGAACGTTGTCGTAGAGGTTTGTCGAGAAGTTGCCGAAGGTGAACGTTCCGTCCGAAGCCTCGGCGCCCGCCGAGGTGTTTGCGGCGTAGAGATTGTCCGCAAGACCGTCGAGATAGTCCGAAGCGTCCTCGCTGTCGATTTCGCCCATACCCGCAAGCACTCTGTCGAAGTTGTTATAGTCGATTATGCCGCGGTAGGAATTGTATTCCTTCACGTCGGCGAAATCGTTGAGATTGTCGGTGATTTCCGCCGCCCAGTCTCTGCTCCAGCCCTGCTGCTCGGGCTTCTTGGTTTCGTCCTCGGTATCCTTTTTGGAAACGGTAACCGTTCCGAATTCCGAAACCTTCTTGACCTTCAGGTCGTTCGGAATTGCGCGGACGTAATATGTGCCCGAAGCGGCTGACGGCAGCTTGAAGTAAACGTAGTCGCCGTTCTCGTAAAGAACGTTGCCTTCTCCGGTCTCTCCGCCCTCTTTTGCGGGAACGTCGCTGTAGATTTTGAGCTTGTCGTCTGCGTTACCGCTCTGATTGTAATAAATTTCGTATTTGCTTGCGTCGGTAACCTTCTTCCATCTTACGGTGTAGGCTGCCACTCTGTCAGTGTCCTTTCCGTCTTCCTGAACGTATACCGTGCGGTTCTCCACGGAAGGAGTGCTCAGCTTGTCGTATACGAAGGAATTGTTCGACCAACCGTCGCTCGCCGTTCCTAATATAATAAGGTTGCCGCGGTCGTCGTAAGCGGAAGCGGTTATTCTGTTGGCGTTAATCATGAACTCGAAGTTCGGTTCGACCGCATCTCCCACCGTATACCGGATATAACCCGTAGTGTCGGTGGTGTAGACAATCTTTCCGAATTTTGCCGCAGCGGCGCTACGACCTTCGTCGGTGAAGATATTTCCTTCACCGTCATAATAAAACCTGCCCATTCCGTTGATATTGAAGGAACGCTCCGCTTTATCGACCGAGCCGAGCTCAACCTGTTCGGCGTTGCTCATGGTATCGCTGTAGCTTACGTTGGTGAACAGACCGTTGGTCGAAGTATCGGAGGTGTACGCGGACGCGGAGAACGCGTATTTCTTAACGGTATCGCCTGACGTCGCGTCGTTGTACTCGCTGTTGCTGACGTCGGTGAAGTTGATTCCGGTCAGATAAACCGTGCCTTTGGTGTGCGTTGAGCTGCTGTAAGC
>CAYXBO010000236.1:0-1662 GCA_964463195.1 uncultured Christensenellaceae bacterium
TTCAGTCGTCGTCCGCAATGACGGGTATTATCATAACCTTCGTCGGAAGCGGAATAATGCCTCTTTCCACCTCGCTTTTTATCGTTCTCGGAGCAAATATCGGAACCTGCGTTACGGCAATTCTCGCCGCCCTCGGCGGTACCGCCAACACCAAAAGAGCGGCTATAATCCACCTTCTTTTCAACGTTTTGGGGACGGTTATCTGTTACCCCATATTGAGGTTTTTCGCAGACCCAATCAGCGGATTTTTCCTGACCGTTGCGGGCGGCGAGCCTAAAATGGCTCTCGCATTTTTCCATCTGGCGTTTATCCTTCTGACCTCGCTCGTAATGATTCCCTTTGTCAAACAGTTCGTGTTCATCGTCGAAAAGATTGTACCCAAAAAATTCGACGGCGACGAGGACCACAGCATGGTTTATATCGACGAACGTATTCTTTCTACGCCGACCGTTGCCGTCGGGCAAATCAGGAAGGAAATTTCCGTCATGGCGGAGCTTGCCCGCGAAAACCTCGCAATTGCGGTGAAGGCTCTTTTCGAGCAGGACGTAAAAGCGGGCGCCACGGTTGATAAAAACGAGCAGAAAATAGACTTTCTGACCAAAGGAATTTCCTCTTATCTCGTCAAGATATCCGGTCAGGCGCTGACCGAGCACGACGAAAGGGAGGTGGGGACGATGCACCACGTTATCGCCGACCTCGAAAGAATAGGCGACCACGCGAAAAACATTTCGGGCTACACTCAGGAGCTTGCCGATAAAAAGCTGGCGCTTACCGACGCGGCAATAGAAGAGCTTAAGGAAATGTACGCGGCGGTGGAAAAAATGTTCCCGATAGCCGTAAAAGCCTACATGACCCAGATAACCAGCGGTCTCAGAGAGGTTACCGAGCTCGAGAATTCCGTGGATAACATGAAGGAGCTTTACGCGTCTCACCACATCGCGCGCTTAAATATGGGAGAGTGTACCGTAGACACCGGCGCGGTGTTCTTCAACGTTCTGGTCGACCTCGAGAGAATAGCCGACCACCTGAACAACGTTGCTTTCAGCGTGCTTCCTCACAGACAACATATCAGAAAAGAACGCATAAAGGAGTATGCGGAGTAGGGCGCCCGCGGGGCGCGAGTGAAATCGCACGCAAGCGTGCGGTGAAATCAAGCCTCACGGCTTGGTGAAATCGCAATCAGAGATTGCGGTTAAGGATATTTTATTTAAGCCTGGATTGCTTCACTGCGTTCGCAATGACGGAAGCCATACGAAGCGTCATTGCGAGGAGCGTAGCGACGCGGCAAGCCAGACTTAATATGAACCGCAGGTTCAATTTCGCTGCGCGATAGCGCTATCCGCAACCAATCGCGGAGCGATTGATATCACCGCTTGCATAGCAAGCGATTTCACCAAACCGCAAGGCTTGATATCTCCACGGCGGCACGCCGTGATATCACTAAAAAATTTAAATTCATTCTTGACATATAATCAGCATAGGTATATAATGTGTTTAGATACCTAATGCGATTTATCGCCCGAGGAGGAAAAATGTATAAACTGTCAAGAAATAAACTGAGAGCGGAAATGTGGGACCGCATGCAGCACGTTATGGAGCGCTACAATGACCACATGATTCACGGCTATTTTAAGTACGACGGACAATTCGATATGGCGGCTC
>CAYXBO010000237.1:0-1629 GCA_964463195.1 uncultured Christensenellaceae bacterium
TACAGCGAGTGTGGCTACCGACGGAAAGAGCCGCAATTTGCAACCCACCGCGGGTTTGGATATTAAATGCTATGCTTAAGCGTCAGATACTGTTGATTATAACGCCTTTTTTGTAGTTGAAGCTGAAAATTCTCTCCCTTCCCTCTTCTACGTAATCGATTTGTATTACGTTCTTCAGCGGAATGGATACTCTGGTTATTCTGGTCTTACGGTCGTCCGTAAAGGAGGAGAACGCCTGTTCCAACTCGGAGCCGCAGGTCTCGAGGCGTTCCTTTATCATAACCGAACCGCCGACCAATTGGTTTATCCGCATAAGTATACGCTTCTGGTCCTTGGTGAGCTTGGATTCCGCGCCGAAGTAAACGAGGTGGGAGGAATAGTTCCTGAACGCTCTGCCGTCCAGATGTCTCCTTGCGACGGAGTTCAGAACCACGTTCAAGGTGGAATGCGAACGGTGGAACAGCCTTCCCCAAAAACTGCCGCGCCACTTGGGAGACAACGCCCCCGCAATACCGCAATAATCGGTTCTTCCGGCGGCTGCGAGAATGGGGCTGTTCAAAAGAATGAGGGTCTTACCTGCGGTCGCTTCCCTTAAAAGCTCAGCCGCCGCATAAGCTCTTTGCGGCGCGTCGCCTGCCGCAAGAAAGGAGGTGAGCCCCTTTATCTTGAAAGCCTCGAACCCGCAATCTATCAAGGTCTGAAACATGTCCTTTATGAAAAGTCTGGCGTCGCTGTTTCCCAAATCGTAATGGTAAAGTCCGCGCCTCTTTATCGGATTTCCGAGTTTGTCCTTTTCGAGAAGCATGCGGTGCTCGCCCGCCGCGCGGCTTTTGGGAGAAACCGAAAACGGCTCGAGAGCTATTCCCGCTTTCAGCCCGTTTTCCGTAATCGCAGAAGATACTCCGCACAGCCCGTCGGGAAACCGAGTATGGTCGAGCTCCGTCCAGTCACCTATATTATCCCAGTATTCGTCAACGAAAAACGCTTCTATCTTCTCACCGAACCCGCTGACCTCTTTAGCCTCCTGAAAAACGCGCTCCTCCGTCACGGGACTCTTCTTACCTTTTACTATGCCATAGCCGATAAGGTACCCTGCTTGCTGTTTTTGGCAACCCAAAGCGGCAAAATACTCGTCGAACACTTCGTCGTAGCTGCCTTTTTTGTAGAATACGTCGAACACGTTGTATTCCTTGGAAATCTTCAGCCCCTTAAAGCGTTTGAATATTCTCAGGCGCTTGAATTCGGGGTGATGGGAAAACACGGTAAACGCGTCGCCGTCGTAAACCGAGCCGAAAAGCGTATAGACTTCTCTGTCTCTGATATAGGTATACGAGCAGCTCTCCAGCTTTTTGAGCTGAACTTTTTTAGGCGATACCATATTTATATATTTAAGCAGCTTCTTTTTGGACTGCCCGAAAATCGCCGACTCGAAGCTTCTTCCCGACGCTCTGTCGCCGAGGTACACTTTGTAGTGCGGAACGTAATAGTAAGCGGTGGCGAGCTCGGCGTAGTCGAGAACGATTTCACATTCGGGAATAATTTCTATGCGCAGTCTTTCGCCGTCCTTGGAGAGTGCGAAGCCTATGTCGGAATTGCCTCCGTCGTAGAGTTGCGCCGTATATTTTTTTC
>CAYXBO010000238.1:0-1619 GCA_964463195.1 uncultured Christensenellaceae bacterium
CCGCCGGCGAGGGTGCAAGCAGCCTGTCGGCTGTAGATTCGGACGTATCGTAGAGGTGCCGACGATGCAAAACGCATATAAAACGACCGGTTCGATAAATTTCGTCGTGCCGAAAAATTCGTCCGTGTGCATTCGGCTCGCGGCGTGGTTGGACGGCGTGGATATGCATAACGAGAACGGAAATAAAACGACGAGTTTTACTGTGACGTTTGCCGACCAATCGTAATGCGGGATTTTACTCGCGGTCGGGGAACCGACACGACGGATAAAATCTATTTCCGCATTAGTCGGACTCACAAGGAAGAAATGCAGTCCGCATTTCTTGGAGGATAGCTTTTAAGGGGCTCGTGCACCCTTAACAACCCCGCAATGGCAAAAAGTGAAAAGCGCGGTTTTCACTTTTTGAGAAGCAAATAGCGAAGCGCAAGGATAATTCAATTAGGAATTAGGAATGCGGAATTAGGAATTGGGAATTAGGAATGCGGAATTAGGAATTGGGAATTAGGAATTGACCGCATTACGATTGGTCGGAGAGGTTATATATGAAAAAGAGAATGTTTTTAACGACGGCTATTGTGGTTTTACTCTTGCTGGTAGCGTTATCTACGGCTACTTTCGCTTGGTTTTCCGCAAGCAACGTAGTAAACGTATCGGTCATTTCCTTTACGGCTTCGTCAAATAACGAGTCGGGGGGCGAGCTTTTCATTTCCTGGACGGAGGCAGCCGACGAAGGTTATGAAATAAGCTTTGCGCGCAACGAGGATATGCGCCCGATGATACCCAAGAACGCGCCGCAGATAGGGCAGAGCTACGAAACGTTTATTGCGATTATTTCCGACGAAAGGACGGAGAGCAATTTCCATTCCGCGGTGCAGGCGTACGACGCAGAGGGAGGCTATCAATATTACGCGGGCGCGTTCAGGTCGGAGATGCCTACAAGTTGCAAGTCCGAAGACGGGTATGAAACGTTCTATCTTATCAATAAGAACGCCGAATTCGCCCAAAAGGTGACCGTAAAATATGAAATCGCGGGGAACAACGCGAAAGCCTTATGCGTGGCGTTGTTCGCGGACGACGTTTTGGTCGGAATTATGGGCGGCAATGAAAAGCTCTATTACGGAGAAATGGCGGTAGGCGGTCGGGTGGACGAGCAGGACAGTGTGGAAATTATCGCAAAAAGCGGAGAAATAACCTTTAATATCGCCAAGGCTTCGGCGAAGAAAATGAGACTTGTCGCGTGGTACAGCGGCGTGGATTTGGACGATGACATGGCGGAAAAGGACGCAATGCTGACGTCTCTTAGATTTGTGGGCGAATATGCAGGATAAAATAAAAGGGGTAGACAATGACGTTCGGTAACTTTTTTCTTGATTTTATAAAGATTTTCTTCGGCGGGATACTGGGTTTATTCTTCTCGTCGCCGTCTATAGGCAATTCGGGCGGTGTGCTCGGCGCGCTGTATCAGATGTTCAATATCCCCGAATACGTCAAGGTCTTCAACAACTACAAGGACGCATTATCGACGGGCGCGAAGGTCGGGGCGATTTTCTGCTTTATCCTCGTTATTGCGGTGTTCTGCGTACTTATTTGGCAGGCTATTTTCTGGGGAAAACGGCTGT
>CAYXBO010000239.1:0-1603 GCA_964463195.1 uncultured Christensenellaceae bacterium
GGACGTCCCCGACACGAACTCCATTCCTATAGTTGCATAGACCGCAAACGCCTTTGAAGAGGACAGAAAAGAGGCGATGGAATCCGGTATGAACGGCTACGCCGCCAAACCGATTGAGATTGACAAGCTCCTGCAGACCATCGCGGAGCTCATAAATAAGTAATATGTCAGAGCTTTTCGTGCCGGCAACGGTTGCATTGGAAAAACTGAAAGAGGGCAATAAAGCCTACCTTTCCTTAAAGACCGCTTCGGGCGACGTGTCTCCCGAAAAACGTGCCGAAACGGCTGAATGCGGGCAGAAACCGTTCGCCGTCGTCGTCACCTGCTCCGATTCCAGAGTCATTCCCGAATATATCTTTTCCGTAGGAATAGGCGAGCTGTTCGTTGTGCGCGTTGCCGGAAACGTCATCGACAACCACGCGCTCGGAAGCATCGAATACGCCGTAGACCACCTCGGCTGTAAGCTCGTTTTGGTTTTAGGACACACCCACTGCGGCGCAGTCGCCGCAGCGTCCGGCGACAACCACGGCTACGTTAAGTTTATTACCGACGAAATAAAACTCGCAGTAGGCGGAGAAACCGACCCCGTAAAGGCAACGGTTCTGAACCTTAAGCACAGCGTCTCCAAAATCGAAAGCCTCCTTCCGAAAACAGACGGCTTAGCGGTAAGCGGCGCGTTATACCGTACCGATAGCGGCGCAGTGGATTTCAATTTGTAAATGTAATCGTAATTTATGAGCAATTCGTTTGAAAGGACAGCCGTAACGGCTGTCCTTTCTTTTATAAGGATTTTTGTCGTAAATAGTTGACTGCGCAGGTCAATTAAGTTATAGACAAACGGGCTGGGAATTGGTATAATTTGTATTAAGAATTATACTCATCTCGGAGGTATTGAAATGAAAGTTAAAATCGGCATTCGTCCTATAATCGACGGGCGTTGGGGCGGCATTCGCGAAGGGCTTGAAGAGCAGACTATGGCTATGGCCCGGTCGGCGAAGGAGCTCATTGAAAAAAATCTTTGTTACACCGACGGAACTCCCGTTGAAGTGGTTATTGCAGACGGCACGATAGGCGGCGGCGCGGAAGCGGCGGCTTGCGAAGAGAAATTCAAGCTCGAGAACGTCGTGGGTACCTTGAGCGTTACGCCGTGCTGGTGCTACGGCTCGGAAACCGTCGACCTCAATCCTCATACCGTTAAGGCGGTTTGGGGCTTCAACGGCACGGAGCGCCCCGGCGCGGTTTATCTTGCGGCGGCTATGGCGGTGCACGCGCAGCGCGGACTTCCCGCATTTGCCATTTACGGTCACGACGTAAAGGACAAGGACGACACCGTTATTCCTTCGGACGTTGCGGAAAAAATTCTCCGTTTTGCGAGAGCGGCAATCGCCGTGGGAACCATGAGAAACAAGGCGTACGTCGCTTTAGGAAGCGTTGCGATGGGTATCGGCGGCTCCTTCCTCGACGGCAACCTTATGCAGAAGTATTTCGGAATTCGCGCCGAGTGGGTGGATATGTCCGAAATCAACAGAAGAATTACTTTGGGAATTTACGATAAAGCGGAATACGAAAAGGAACGCGCCTGGATTAAAGAGCGTTGCCCCGA
>CAYXBO010000240.1:0-1600 GCA_964463195.1 uncultured Christensenellaceae bacterium
ACAAAGACAAAAGCCGCGAGTTTCAGCAACAAAGTTGCGAACTCGCGGCGTTAGTTGGCTTTTTGGTACTTTTTCGCCACCGAAAAAGTACACTCACAAAATATCGCTTAACAGTTTTTCCAGTTCTTCGTCCTGCATATAGGATACGGGGCGGCGGGGGCGGGGGAAATCGTCCTTCAGTTTTTGGGTAGTGAGGCGCTCCACCTCGTCCATATAGGATTCGACGGGCGACAAATCGACGTATGCGTCCCTGTTCACGTTTTGATTTTTAATATTTTCGAGCTCGGCGGACAGGCGGGCGTTCTCCTCTTTAAGTGCGTCGATACGCTCGCGTTGTTCCTTCATAACCCGCTGATTGTCCTCGAGTATTTTTTTATATGCGCGTCCCAGCATACCCTTTATTGTAGACCAAAAAAAGCGACGGTGACCGTCGCTTTTTGTCGATAACCCGATAATTCTGTATTTTATTCGTCGGGATTCAATACGTTATGAACCGGGTTCTGCTTTTTGCTTTTCCTCTTCTTGGATTTATTGGATTTAAAGTGCTTTTTCGGAGTTTTCCCCTCTTCTTCGGCGTTATTTTCCGAACCGTCTCCGTCCTTCTTTTTATCTTCCCTTTTGAGCCACAGCGACCCGACGACGTCCACCGGAACGCCCTTCGGATACCATATCCGTTTACCCTGCTTTTTGAGCATTACGAGCCGGACGGCGATAAACACCAAGCAGCCGAAGCCGACCAGTCCGCAGATTATCTGATTGTAATTTACGACGTCGTAAATATGTCCGTCGTCGCGGAAAAATTCCATAATAAAGCGGATAATTCCGTAAGCGGCGACGTAAGCGGCGGTTCCGAAGCCCTTCATATGAACGCGGTCGGTGAAGAACATTATTATCAGGAAGCCCAGAAAATTCAGCACCATTTCGTAGAAAAACAGCGCCTGAAACCACCCGCCCTCTCTTGCGATATAAACGGCGAGCGGGAACCACTGCTGAGAGGGGTCGGTTATCGCCGCGCCGTAGAGCTCCTGATTCATGAAGTTGCCCCAACGACCGATAGCCTGAGAGAGAAGAACGACGCAAATCATGACGTCGAGAGCTTTAAGAAAATCGACCTTGCGCCATCTGCACCAAATAAAACCGCCGAGAACACCTCCCGGAACGCCGGTCATAATGGTAATTCCGCCGTCCCAGACGGCGATAATCCTTACGAAATCCGCCCAACCGAAATCGGGGACCAGAAAGTATTCGGAAAACCTCGGAATAACGTACCCCAACCGCCCGAAAATAACGGCGAGCGGAATGGCGATAAGAAAGACCTCCAGAAGGTCGTCCAGCTTAATATTGAATTTTTTAAGTCTCCATGCGGCGGCAAACAGCCCGACGAGCATGGCGGTAGTGATAATGATACCGTACCATGCAACGGGCTTGCCGAAAATTTCAAAAGCAACGGATTCGACCTTACCGGTCCAATGCATCAGAATTTCACCTCGGTAGTGCCTTCGGAGCGGATACCTAATACGAAAACGTTTTCAGAGCCGTAAAGCGCACCGAATTTCTCAACGATTTCTCCGGTTTTTTTATTGTTGACTACCATAAGAAC
>CAYXBO010000241.1:0-1576 GCA_964463195.1 uncultured Christensenellaceae bacterium
GGTGCGCGTCCGCTATGACGTGCACAAGCTCCCCCGCTTTGAGTCCGCTGACCTGTGCGAACATAATAAGAAGGACTGCGTACTGCACCACGTTCCAGTTATTTGCAGTGAGCATATCGTTGGAGCGTTGATTTAAAATCCCGTTCAAGGTATCTCCCGATACGTTAAAGGTCATGGAATAGGCGCACGGATACAAATTCATTTCGTGCAGGTCCTCGAAATTATAGATATTCGTCATGATCCTGCGGGACGCGGGATTGTTTTTTAAATCGAAGAGAACGCGGTCGACCTGATCGAATTCCCCCTCTTTATAGATTGCCTTCTTGCCGAGCTGATAGCCGTATGCCTTGCCGATCGAGCCCTTTTCGTCCGCCCAGCTGTCCCAGATATGCGAATTGAGATCGTGAATGTTGTTGCTCTTTTTCTGCCAGATCCACAAAAGCTCGTCGACGCAGGACTTGAACGCCGTGCGGCGTATCGTTAAAATAGGAAACTCTTCCTGCAAGTTATAGCGGTTGACGATTCCGAATTTTTTCACCGTATGCGCGGGCGCGCCGTCCTCCCAGCGCGGGCGCACGTCAAGCTCGGTATCCCACACGCCGTTTTTGATGATATCTTTGCAATTTTCAATAAAAATCTCGTCTGCTCTGCTCATACCGTCTCCTCCTGAATGCGTTTTTTCGTCTCGTCCGCGCCTAAAATCTGCATGACCGTCCACAAGTCGGGCGTGTTCGCTCTGCCCGTAACGGCAATTCTCAAAACCTCCGCAACGTCGGAGACGTTCCCCTTGTACGCTTCGGGATTCGCCTTGTAGTCGCGCATTTCCGCCGCGAAGCCGAGGCTTCCCGCAACTTCCTTCACCTTTGCAAACCACGTCTGCGCGTCGTCGTGATAGTCGTAGGTTTTCAGGAATGCGTTCAGAATTTCAACCTTTGTTTGCTTGTCCACGCGGTACTCGTCCGCCTGCTTGCCCTTCTTGAAGAAGTAGCCGATAAGCCCCATTGACTGTCGCGCCGTCGTAATATCCTTTCTGCGCTTTTTGCCGTTCGTGCCCATGACAAGTTCGAGAATTTTGATAAGGTATTCGCGGTGGTTGAAATACCCTTTTTCTTCGTCGCTGCCGTATTCCCGAACCCAAGCCTTTAAGAAGTCGAACATTTCTTCCGCAGAAAGACGGGATAGCTCGTTCTTGGAAATATCGTTGAGCTTATCCAAATCGAAGAGCGCGCCGCTTTTGCCCATCTTTTTGACGGAGAAGGGAAACTCTTCAAGCGGTTTTTCGGGATTCTTTTGATACCACTCCTCGAAGTTGGAATTGAGGAGCGTCAACATATACACGCGCACCGCACGCGGGAAATATCCCTCTTGACGGTAAAATTCAAGGGAGAGCTCGGGGTCTTTGCGCTTACTAAGCTTTCTTCTCGTCTCCCCGTCCTGCTTCATTAAAGAGCAGTTGTGCCCGTAGCGCGGGCGGTCAAAGCCGAGCACGGAGAAGAGCTCGATATGAATGGGAAGCGAAGCAAGCCATTCCTCCCCGCGGATCACGAGCGTCGTGCGCATAAAGTGATCGTCGATC
>CAYXBO010000242.1:0-1522 GCA_964463195.1 uncultured Christensenellaceae bacterium
ACCGCCAATTTTCAGGATATATTCGCAGACGATTGTTTAGTGCTTGTTCCCGACCCGGTTTATCCCGTGTATGTCGACAGCAACATTATGCAGGGCAGAAATATTGCTTACATAAGCGGTAACCGCGAAAACGGCTTTTTACCTCTTCCCGATAACAACACTCGCGGAGATTTGATTTATCTTTGCTCGCCGAATAACCCGACCGGAGCAGTCTACAACAGAGACCAGCTCAAAAAGTGGGTGGATTTCGCATTGAAAAACAATGCTGTCATTCTTTTTGACAGCGCGTACGAAGCGTTTATAACAGAAGAGGGACTTCCGCGTTCCATATACGAAATCGAAGGGGCAAGAGAATGCGCCGTCGAGTTCTGCTCGCTTTCCAAAACCGCAGGCTTTACCGGCGTGCGTTGCGGATATACCGTTATTCCCAAAGAGCTCAAGGTGGACGGCGTAAGCCTCAAAGACAGATGGTTAAGACGTCAATCGACTAAGTTCAACGGGACTAGCTATATCGTTCAGAAGGGCGCAGCCGCGGTATTTACCGAAAGAGGACAAGCTGAAATCAAGGTTGCTATCGAAAAATACAGAGAAAACGCCAAAATCATTACCTCGGCTTTGACCGAAAAAGGCGTTTGGCACACCGGCGGAGTCAATTCTCCGTACGTTTGGCTGGATTGCGGGATGCCGTCATGGGATTTCTTTGATAAGCTATTAAAGGAATGCAATGTGGTCGGAACCCCCGGCAGCGGCTTCGGCAAAGAAGGCGAGGGATATTTCAGACTTACGTCGTTCAATACCAAAGAGAACACGACGGAAGCAATCAATAGACTGAAAAAAATACTGTAGAAGGAGAATTTACAAATGTCAGTTACCGTTTTGGTAGGAGCACAGTTCGGAGACGAAGGAAAAGGAAAAATCGTAGATTATCTGTCTCAAAATTCAGATATGGTCGTTCGCTTTCAGGGCGGAGACAATGCCGGACACACCGTTGTAAACGAGAGCGGAGTTTTTAAACTTCACCTTATTCCCTGCGGTATTTTCAAGAAAGACTGCAAAGCGTTGGCAGGCACCGGAATGGTCGTCAATCCCGACGAAATGCTTAAGGAGATTGAACAGGTCGAGGCTCAGGGCGTTTCCACCGAAAACCTCTTTATTTCCGCGAGGGCAATCATTCTGATGCCTTATCACATCGAACTCGACGGTTTGTCGGAAAGAGGCGGTAAAACCTCTATAGGTACGACTAAACGCGGAATAGGCTATGCTTACGCAGACAGAGCACGCCGCAATGCGCTCAGGTTTGAGGACCTTCTCGACCTTGAGTATTGCGAAAAGAGAATAAGAGCCGTTATGCCGACAGTCAACGCAGAAATCGTTGCTAAAGGCGGTAACGCATTCTCCGAAGAGGAAATTATTGCGAAATGCAAGCTGTGGGCTGAAAAGCTCGGAAAGAGAATTGTAAATCCTGTTTACTTTGTAAACAAAGCTATAAAGGACGGAGAGAGAGTGCTTTTTGAAGGTCAGC
>CAYXBO010000243.1:0-1505 GCA_964463195.1 uncultured Christensenellaceae bacterium
AATGACTCCTCCGTCGAAATCGCCGTATTCCTTTGAAAGCTTCAGCTTCAAGCCCGTTTCTTTGGCAATTTCCTCGATAAACGACGACGGCAATCTCTTTTTATCGGCTTTTGACAACATTACCTCGTCGCCGTCCTCCGCCGTTTTTGCAATCATTGCGCGAACGAGCTCACGGTATTCCGCGTCGGGCAGATTGAGAAGCGATTTTTTTGCCGCGGCGAAAACCTCGTCGACTATTTCGGCTTTAACCGCGGAAATCATCTTCTTTCCGTCCATTTCCGCAACGGTCATCCGCCTTGCGACGGTATCCGCCGTATTTTTAACAGCCAACGCTTTAGCCTGCGCAATATCCTCTTTGGCTTTTTCTTTAGCGGAATGCACGAGGTCGGCGGCTTTTAACCGCGCGTCTCTTATAACCGCTTCGGACTTGGCGGTTGCTTCGCTTTTCAGCTTCCCGATAAGCTTCTGATAACCTTCCATGTTCTTTCCGAATTAAAGCGCGAACCAGACGAGAAGGAAGGATACGAGAAGAGCCAGAACGGCGTAGGTCTCGACCATAACGCCCATAAGTATGGCTTTACCCATTTCTTCCTCGCGTTTTGCAAGAAGAGCCATGCCGGAAACGACGACCTTCGACTGATAGATTGCCGAGAAGAAGCCGACGATACCGATAGGCAGACAGCCGGCAAGAATTCCCCAGCCCTGTTCCGTGGTCAACGCGACGAGTCCGCCGAAAAGTCCGACCTTGATGAACGCGATAAACGCGATAAGCAAGCCGTAAATTCCCTGCGTTGCCGGAAGAAGCTGAAGAACCAGTAATTTGGAGAATTTATCGGGGTCCTCTGCGGTAATACCTGCTGCGGCCTGTCCCGCCTTGCTGACTCCGATTGCCGAACCGATGCCCGCGAGCGCCGCGGCGATTGCCGCTCCGAAAAATGCTATAAAAGTACCCGTTGTCATATTAGCCTCCTAATATTGAATTTTAGTGTATTTACTCTTTGCGCCGAGGGGCATGAATTGGTGACCCTCGCCGGTGTAGAACTTCTTAAAGAACTCTATATACTGCAAGCGGCAGTTATGGACGTACGCGCCCAAGGCGTTAATGGCTATGTTGAACACGTGCCCGAATATGAGTATCGGCGAAGCGATTATCCAGCCGATAAACGCGAGGTTCTCGGGGAAGAAGCCGGCGATAACTCCGCAGATGTTGTTAATGACGAGAGCGACGACGCCTGTCGACAAGCCCAGACCGAAAAGTCTTGCGTACGACAGCACGTCGGACAAGAAGCCGGTTATGTCGTAGAGCTCGGGGAGTCCCCCGAATATTTTGGAAATTCCCTTCTTGTTTCTGCCGCCCTTTATGGTAAGACCTACAAAGCCCAGAACGAACAGCGCGATTGCAACGTAGCTCAGCCACGACGGAGCCGCATCCAGAACCATCCCTATCGCAAGACAGCCTATTCCTATAAATATAGCGTACCAGCCGCCTATGTCGGTCAGCGCCC